>CAYUZZ010000289.1:0-3810 GCA_964449505.1 uncultured Hyphomicrobiales bacterium
AGAAATTACCTGGAAATATCTTTCTTCGTCTAAGTCGTAACGTTTTGATTTGTCGATGGAAAGCAGTTCGCCCTCACTCATTCTTTTAACGGCACGTGTTGTAACTTCCAAAAATCCGAATTCTTTATTTTCGACAGACATCAGTAGCCCTTTCGATAATAAAAAATCTCCGATTAATACAGCAATTTTATTATTCCATCTGGCATTAATCGAAGCAATACCTCGCCTTTCGTCTGCCTCGTCAACCACATCATCGTGAATAAGAGTTGCCGTATGCAACAACTCGACCAGTGAAGCTGCCACAAAAGACCTGTCATTAATTCCACCGCACAACCTTGCAGATAAAAATACCATCGTTGGTCTTACTCTTTTACCTTTCTTTGTAGTTATGTATTTTAAAATAAGGTTCAGCAAAGAAACTTTGGTGGACAATTGCTTATCAAAATAAGAATCAAATTCTTTCAAATTGTCTTTAATAGGAGCTGTTATATCGCTTAGAGTCATCAATTTGCCAAATAAAAGTGAAAAAAATCAAAATAAATCTAAAATAATTATAAACGTTTAGACGAATGGAAACTTTTAATTTTCTTTATTGGTGTATGAAATTTTGGAAACCCAAATACTAATTATATATAGCACAAATAAAGGAATAGCGAAAAACATTTGGTTAATTGGGTCGGGAGTTGGTGTAAGAATGGCTGCGATAACAAATATCCCAACTGTGGCGTGTCTCCAATATTTGGTTAACATCTTTGGCGTTATTATTCTAAATCTTGTAAGTACATAAGATAACATTGGCATTTCAAATATTAGACCTGCAGCAAGCATCATCATGGTTATAAAACCAAAATACTCATTTATATCTATATTATTTTCTATTTTAGATGTACCAAAAGTAGCCGCAAACCCCAACATAGATGGCACCATAAAGTAGTATGCAAACGCAATTCCCGATAAAAAACACAATGTAGTAAAAAAAGTAATCCATCGAGCCCATTTTTTTTCTTTAATGTATAAAGCCGGTTCAATAAATTTCCATAATTGAAATAAAATGAATGGAAATGCAAAAATTAGACCCACAATAAATATTAATTTGAAATACAGGAAAGGAATTCCAAATGGTTTTAAATTCTGTAAATTTAAATGAACTGCAGTTGCTGGGGCTAATAGTACTTTATTCATTATATCTTCTATAAAAAAACCAGCCACACCACATGTAACTACTAATCCTATAAGAGAATATACTATTCGTTTTCTCAATTCTTCCAAATGTCCAAAAAAGTTAAGGTCTTCACCTTCACTTTTTTCATTTATTTCTGGTGGTTCTTCCATCATTTTATTTAATAATTCCTTTCTAAAAAGCTTGCAAATTTATTTAAAGCCACAGCCCTGTGGCTTATTTTATTTTTAATTTCGGGTGCAATCTCTGCAAAAGTAAGAATATTTTTGGTAGGTACAAATATAGGGTCGTAACCAAACCCATTTATTCCACGTTCCTCATCAATTATTTTGCCATCACAATTGCCTTCAAACAAAATTGGCACATTCCCATCGTAAAAACATAATACGCAACGGAAACGGGCTGTCCAGGATTTTTTTGAGAATGATTTCAGTTCTTCCAATAACTTTAATCTGTTCTGTGCATCGCTTGCCCCGTCACCAGCATATCTGGCAGAAAAAATTCCTGGTTTACCATCTAATATATCCACTTCTAATCCGCTATCATCAGCAATTACAGGTATTTTGGATAACTCAAAAAATGCTTTTGCCTTGATAAATGAATTTTCTTCAAATGTTGAACCATTTTCATCTATTTGGGAATCTATCAACAAGTCATTTGGAGTAAGAAGCCTTATCTGACTGAATTTAGTTAAAATTTTATTAAATTCGTTTATTTTATGAGAATTATTACTTGCAATTAATATTTTCATAGTCCCAGAATCCTTGTTAACTTCTCGAATGCTTCTGTTGTGGTAGTATTGCCTGCTAACAATTCGCTTTCTATTAAGTTTTTTTCAGCCTTAAATTTTTTATTGTTCAAATATTTATGAAAAATATATTCATCAAGCATTCCATAAAGCCATTTAATCAGTTGCTCATTTCTACGATGGGAAAAGATTCCAGAACTTTTTGTATTGATAATAAACTCATTTATTACAGACCAGATTTTATCTATGCCCTGATTATTAATTGCCGAACATGACATTACCTGAGGTTTCCAGCCCTCTGTTGGGGAATGTAGTAAATTAAGAGCTGATTTATAAGATGCCATAGTTAAATTAGCCCTATCCTTATAGTTTCCGTCTGCTTTGTTAATAACCAAAATATCGGTTAATTCAACCACACCTTTCTTTATTCCTTGCAATTCATCACCAGAACCGGGTAAAAGTAATAATAAAAAAACATCAACAATTGACCTTACAGTGATTTCGCTTTGTCCCACGCCAATTGTTTCAATTAATATAATATTAAATCCTGCAGCTTCACAGGCTAAAATTGTCTCTCTGGTTTTTCTTGCCACGCCTCCAAGGTTTCCTCCCGATGGAGATGGTCTAATAAAAGCATTAGCCTTGCGTGATAATAATTCCATTCGTGTTTTATCTCCAAGGATTGATCCTTTTGTTACAGTGCTACTTGGGTCAATTGCCAAAACTGCTACTTTAAGCCCACTATCAACTAAAAAGTTGCCAAGTGATTCTATAAAAGTACTTTTGCCAGCACCAGGAGGTCCTGTGATTCCTATTCTGATTGATTTACCTGTTAGGGGAAGTATTTTTCTAAGTAATTCTTGGGTTAAAATCAAGTGTTTTGATGAATTACTTTCAATCAAAGTTATAGCTTTTGATAGCAATGCCATGTTACCTGACGAAATTCCCTCAGCCAAGCTTTCAACATCTTGATTATGCCTTTTAGAAAGTTTATTTTTAATAACAGTTGATTCTGCATTGCAGCCTTCAACCACTTTTCCAGCTACTTTTTTATCGTAATTTTCAGGAATCCATTCAGGAACGCTAGTTTTTAAATCCATTGTCATTCGTTGATAATAATCTTTTCAATATAACTTTTGTTTTCAATATGCAAAATTACGTAATAAATTCCTTTTAATAAATTTCCTCCATTCTTTTCTTTCAAATCAACTTTGGAAGTGAAGTGATTCAAATTAATTCTACATATCTCAATACCAAGAACATTGCTCACTATCAGTTCGGCATTTTCAAAATCTTTGTTGGAGATTATGTTGAAACTTCCATTTCCAGGATTGGGATAAACAAGGAACAATTCATCATCATTTTTTTTTACTGCTGTATTAGTTCTGCTTATTTCGATTATTCTGTCATCTTCCGCACTGGGTGAGCCACGTCCATCTTTATTACTGCTGGCAATATAAACTTTTCCATCGGGTGATATACACAGGTCTCTCAGTCTGCCATAATCTTCAAAATGATCCTTCCTAAATAAAACTGAATCGCCACTTTCGTTTAACTTAAGTTGAACTAATTTATGGTCCTTTAAGGCTGTAACCAAAAGAGAGTTTTTCCATTCTGGAATCAAATCTTTATCATAGAAATCTAACCCGGCAATGGCAAGAGTTGCTTCAGGTGTTAACGAATAAAGAGGCTCGACTGTATTATTTTTTTTACAAAAATCAATCTCAGTTTGAGTATTGCAATACCCAACAATATTCGGCCATCCATAATTTTTGCCAGCCTCTATAATATTTATTTCATCATCAGTAGATGGTCCGTGCTCCGAGCTATAAATTTTTCCATTGACTATTTTGCCGCTAAATGGTTCGTGTGTCCATTTTTC
>CAYUZZ010000290.1:0-3810 GCA_964449505.1 uncultured Hyphomicrobiales bacterium
CTAATTACCTATTTCAATTATCCCTTGATTAAAAATTGCAGCCGAATTAATTACACTACCGATAACCCTTACTGAATTTATCGCATCATCAATAGTAAGATTAGATAAATTTTGATTTATAAGGTTACCCCTGATTAGCAATGCTGAATTTACATATTTTGTGCCGTTATTAGTTGTAATAACATTTCCAAAACCACCTGTATCGCTAAGAAAACTCTGGGTGAGAGAAAGTGGTAGGTCACTAATTACTTGATTATTACCATAAAATTCCAAATAAGAATTTTGGTCAATCAAATATGATTGATAACTATTCACTGCAGAAAGCATATTCGAGGTTCCTCCCAAAGCCAAAACTGCATCATCATTTATCCTAAAATGTGCCACAAGAGACGAAGTATTTACTTGATTATTGCCAATATCCAACCTTCCGCTTCTAATGGTTAGCGAATCAACTATATCAAGATTATTCCCGAGAGTTAAAGTATAATTGCCAACAGGTCCCAAATTTTCGACAATTAATGAATTTATTCCAGCAGGCAATCCATTACCAGTAATTTGGTTGACAATGCCTCGATAGTGATAAATACCATTGAGATGGAAATTACGTACTACATCGGTCAGCACACCACCGGTGGCATTTCCCAAAGTGGAAATTCCATCGGTTGAACCAATTATCAGAGTGGATAAATCGTTCATATTAAAAATGTTGCCATTCAGAGTGTTAGTACCCAAATCCAAAGTTCCTGTATTGTTGGTACCCGTTCCAAGTGCAATACCAACTGTGGCGGGTGAAGAAAATGGATTGTTAACATTCAGAACAACAATATGATTATTTACACCGTTAGAGCCACCACCAATCTGAACAGAATCAGATGAAAAGTTGGGATAAATTCCTGGTCCAAAAATTGGTCCAATATGTGTTGGATTATAAGTCCATGTATTAGCGTCATTCCAATCACCATTCTGACGGCTGAAGAATATTCTTCTGAAATAAATATCATTGCCCAAAGCCCAGTCACCTGCAAACTCGGAATAAGCAAAAGATGATGAAGTTTCGAAGTAATTAAGTGCATAATTAATTGACGGAACAGCAAATGGGAATGTCCAAATACCCGGAGTCACTTCACGAACAGGATTCCATCTGCCAATTTTAGCTAAGTTGGTTTCTGTACCTGTTATATCAGCATCATTATAATAAAACCGTAATTTTCCATTAATTTGTAATCTGACACTATCAACCGACCAGTATGTTTGTAAAAATTCGGAAGAAGGAATTCCAGAAGAACCAAGATGGGCGAAATTAGCCATACTACCTCTATCTACGCGTATTCCAAGATAACCGGTAGAGCCTGTCAGTCCATCGAAAGTGGCATAATTATAATCGTTATCAACTCCAATCGGGAAATCATAGGATAGAGACGGGGAAACGTTTCTTATCAGATAACCCCCAACGTCACCAATTCTAACAAAGTTATTTATTGAATAATTCTGCATTGCATTAACAGCAGAATTTCTAATGACCAAATTAACATTATCATTAATTTCAAATTTAGAATTGGCAGAATTGAAATTCATCACATTGTTAACATAAATATGTCCCGAATCAGGCAATGGTGCCGAAGGTCTATTAACTATCACATCGCCACCCAGTATTTCCAAATCATAAAACCGTGCACCGCTTCGATTTTTAAGGATAATATATTTATCATTATTATTAGGGAACAAGAACTTGCCTGTACCAGGAATTAATCTTCCATTGTTTACTATAGTATCCAATATTAGAACTTTGTTAAGTTCGATGAATCTCGAGTTTGTAGAAAACTCACCCTGCTGAATGGATAAAGTATCCTGAATTTTAACCGGCAGACTTGCTTGATTGGATAAGAATACAGTTTTATTAATGGTATTTGGTGCATTTATCACAATTGTTTTTACAGAATCCGGCATACCCAACCCAGTAGCAATCGAACCAAAATTGCTATTATAAACATAACGGCTAACTCCATAGGCTCTTGCTGTAGTTTGAATAGCACCAGAATTGCCCTGACTAGGATTTGTAATACCATTAATATGCATTATTCCTAAAGTACAGCTATCCTCCAATATAAAGTTATTACCACGGAAGAAATTTAAAGTACCCTGAATATATAGCTCTCCCGGAAGTCCATTGAATCTTTCTACGATAACAGTTTTCAGAGTATCGTTATAATTATCCGGTAAAGTAACGGCTTTTCCATTTCCAATTCTAACAATATCAGTTTTGTCATTGGGTTCACGGGAGGGTACAACTAATGTAGTGTAACCGCCAAGTGACCAAGTATTTATATCGTTCCACGAGCCATTATTGTATGAATAAAAAGTAAGTCCATTCGGTTCACCAATAGCAAAGTCGCCATATAAGGTATTATTGGTGGAACGAATAGTAGTATCAGATTTGAAAGGAGAACTAAGCTCAGTCCAAGCACCGACAGCAGGGTAAGGTGGATTATACAAATACATCTCATTGGCAAGTGTACTCGACCCATTCAAATCTGCTGGATT
The DNA here is from genome assembly GCA_964449505.1 of uncultured Hyphomicrobiales bacterium. Classification (GTDB taxonomy): domain Bacteria; phylum Bacteroidota; class Ignavibacteria; order Kapaibacteriales; family UBA2268; genus JBDHXE01. The sequence goes on from CAYUZZ010000290.1 coordinate 2,542, forward strand.
GATAAACTGCAAGGTAATATTAAAAGTACGTGTATCAAGATCGAAAGCTCCCGGGTCATCTACATTCCAATACTTCAAAATATTATTGGTAGTAACGAAAGGTGCACCAACTGTATCGGGATGTACCACCGGATAGTGGCGTGCTCCTACAAGCCCAGCTGTTCCACCAACGCCAACGGTTTGGAAGGTAAGTGGACGGTAACTTGTTATAGTATCGGCACCAATCGGGTACTGCACAATTGCTTGGTCAGTTGGAATATATCTATAAAGTCTTCCGAACACATGACCTAATCCTAATCTGAAAACAGATGGATCGCTATCAACAGTAGGGCTTAATTCCACAAAGCGATTTAAAGCTGATGCATCAATATAAGATTGGTTTGTAGTTGAGAATTCCAAAGTATTTCTAATAATCAAATCGGAGTTGCCAGATGGGGATAAAATAACATTACCTGCACTTTTGTTTATGCTTATTTTATATAACTCAAATGCCGTCAGGTCCGAGAGTAAATTTTGGTTTGAGGCTCCATTAAATTCAATTTGCCAAGGGCTACTTGTAGGACCACTTGGTACAGCATTAAAATTTCCATAATTAGTTAAGTTGCCAGCAAGTTTTACAGTATTACCATCAAGGTTGAATGAATGATTAGCATCAATTGTCCAGTCATTTGCGATAGTAAATATACTTTCAGTAATTTGTGATTGGACGGCATTAAGTGGTGCATTTACGAAATGAAGATTATGCACTGGTAAAGTACCTGCAATTTTGATTGTGGAACTATTTGGGGTTAGTAATGTATCACCACTTTGTAAAGTTCCTCCAATCATACCGGTACCATTTTGTGCAGAAACACTATAATCAGCAGGACCTGGTGTAGTTCCACCAGCATTTGCAATAATTATTCTACCGTTATTCATCGAGAATGATGATGCGGCGTTTGAAACATCAAATCCGATATTGGTAGGATCAGTATTACCGATTGTATTTACCATTATATCATTTGCCCCAGTGCTTGTAAAATCTATCAAAGACGTGGGCAAAGCCCTTGCGAAGGCAGCGGCAACAATAAAATCACCATTAATAATATTGAATGTTGTACCAGTTTTATAGAGGAAATTCTCGTTGACACCATCGCCAACAATAAAATCACCACCATCTAAAGTAAACTGAGTATTGAAGTTCGAGATTATAGTAGATCGGGTACGTACCGAACCATTTAATACTTCAATTCCAGTACTATCATCCATCACAATGTCATTAGAACCAGT
>CAYUZZ010000291.1:0-3782 GCA_964449505.1 uncultured Hyphomicrobiales bacterium
TTTTTCTAAAATTGATACTGCATATTCATCTGCTTTTGTTTTAGCAACAATAATTCCCCTTTGCCAGATATATTCAGTTAAATTAGCTACCTTCTCTAAATCTACAGCATTAATTAAGATTTTTTTTTTACATTTGTAATAATAGTGTTATAATAATTATAGTTTAAATCACTTATTTTTACAAATTATGACTTTTAAATCTATTTTAATTACTGGGGGTTCTGGTTCATTTGGTCTAAACGCTACTAGAATTATCTTAAATAAATATCCCAATTTAGAGCGACTCCTAATTTATTCAAGGAATGAACTAAAGCAATATGAAATGCAGCAGGCTTTTCCAAAGGTGGATTTCCCAAATCTTCAATTTATGATTGGTGATGTAAGAGATGTAGAGAGATTAAAACGAGCTTGCAACGGTATTGATGTTGTGATTCATGCTGCTGCTATTAAAATGGTGCCCACTGCTGAGGCAAATCCAGACGAAGCTATCAATACAAATATTGGTGGTGCTCAGAATTTAATCAAAGCTGCCATAGAGTGTGGTGTTAAGATGGTAGTTGCATTATCAACCGACAAGGCTGCCGCTCCTGTAAATCTCTATGGTGCAACAAAGTTGGTTGCAGAGAAACTTTTTATTGCTGCTAACGATATAAAAGGTGCAGAAAATACTCGCTTTGCATTGGTCAGATATGGAAATGTGCTTGGCTCGAATGGTTCTGTTGTGCCATTTTTTCTGGAAAAAGCTAAGACTGCAATAGTACCAATTACAAATTTGGAAATGACACGGTTTAATATTTTGGCTGATGAAGCTGTGAATATAGTATTGTGGGCTATTGAAAATGCCCTTGGCAGAGAAATTGTTATTCCAAAAATCCCATCTTATAATATTCTTGCATTAGCAAGTGCTATCGCACCCGAAGCGGAGTTTATTGAAGTTGGAATTAGACCTGGTGAAAAAATTCACGAAGAGTTGATTACTGTCAGCGATTCCTATAATACCATAGATGTGGGACAATACTATATTATTTTGCCTCCTAATATTAACAAAACAAAATATTTAGAGCATTACGGTGGTACCGAAATTCAAAAGGGTTTTTCTTACAATTCGCGAGATAATGAGAATCGTTTGCTTGTAGATGATATTAGAAAATTGTTGATATATCAGTTCGAGCAGGATATTGCTCAGTAAAATAACTGTTTATTTTTGTAGATGTAACAATTGATTAATTGAGGTAGTAATGTTTAAGGCTTTTTTAAATGAATCTTTTTAGAAACAAGAAAGTTATGGTTGTAGTAGCCCATCCTGATGATGAATTATTAGGGCTGGGTGGAAGTATGCACCGGTTAATTAATCAATTTGGAGTAATTACTCAAGTCCTAATATTGGGCTCTGGTATTTCTTCAAGGTATTACCAAGGTGATAATTCTAAATTAGAAGGCGAATTGCTTATTCATCGTAAAAATATAAAAGAAGCGCAAATTCAAATTGGATATCACAATATTAGCACCTATCAATTACCCGATAATAGATTTGATACCTATAGCCTGCTTGACTTAATCAAAATTATTGAAAAAGAAAAAAAAATATTTGAACCAGATATAATTTTTACGCACAATGGTGGCGATATTAATGTGGACCATCAAAAAACTTTCGAGGCAGTAATGACAGCATGTCGTCCTATGGCTGCGGAAAGCGTTCAAAGTATTTTTTCATTCGAAACACCATCTTCAACCGAGTGGCATTCTCCGAGTGACCCACGTCATTTTGTGCCCAATTTTTTTATAGAAATTTCAGAAGAAGATTTATTCGCAAAAGTGAAAGGTCTGAACTGTTATGTAAATGAGATCCGTGATTATCCACATCCCCGCTCGGCTGCGGCTTTGAAAATCATAGCACAAAGATGGGGTATATCAATTGGTGTGGAGTATGCCGAAGCATTTTGCATTGTGAGAAACATAATTCGACTATAAAATTTGATTTTAGAATTTTGACGATAATCCTTCTTCTCCTCTTAAAATTAGTGAATATATAGCGATTTTAATAAAAGAATAAAATAGAAGAAACCTCCCCCTAACCCCTTCAAAGAGCGTGAATTAGCGTGATTTCCCCACTTTGAAGGGGTGCCATTTATGGCGGGGGAGGCATTAAAAACACTATTACCTAATTCGGGTTAAAAATGAAAAATTAAATCTTTAACAAACCGCAAAAAAAGGTAAATAATAAATAAAAATCAGGAAGCCCAAATTAGACTTCCTGATTGTATGTGTGCTTAAACTAAAGAAATTATTACCAAATGTTGGCTCTTTTTTCTGGAGCAACATATAATTTGTCAGTAGGCTTAATATTGAAAGCTGTATAAAACTCGGGTATATTGACAATTCCGCCGTTCACTCTGTATTCGCCGGGGGAGTGTACATCGTCTTTTAACCTTCTCATCATTTCTTCATCTCTTATATTTTGTCTCCAAACCTGAGCATAAGAAATGAAAAACCTCTGTAATGGAGTATATCCTTCAATTTTAGGAGACTCGATATTGCCTTTGGAAGCAGTTTTAAGGGCTAATAACGATACTGTAAGTCCACCAAAATCAGCAATATTTTCACCTAAAGTCATTTCTCCATTTATCGACATATCATTAATAACTTTATATGAAGTAAATTGATCGATAAGAATTTTTGATTTTTCGTTAAATTTGTCTGCATCTTCTTTTGTCCACCAATCTTTAAGGTTACCATCAGCATCAAAACTTCTTCCTTGGTCATCAAAACCATGGGTCATTTCGTGTCCAATAACAACCCCAATAGCTCCATAGTTCACAGCATCGTCTGCTTCAAAATTAAAGAAAGGTGGCTGTAAAATGGCGGCTGGAAATACTATTTCGTTACCATTTGGATTATAATATGCATTTACAGTTTGTGGTGTCATGTGCCATTCCTCTTTATCAACAGGTTTCCCAACTTTAGCAATATTTTCGGCAGAAAGGAATTTTGATGCATTCATCACATTTTGTAAATAGTTAGAACTCGATATGTCTAATTTATCGTAATTTTTCCATTTATTGGGATAACCAATTTTTACAGCAATTTTTTCTAATTTTTCTAATGCTTTTGTTTTAGTATCATTACTCATCCATGTTAAATTCTCAATTCTACTTTTCAAAGCGGTTCTAAGATTGGAAACCAAAGATAACATTTTTTCTTTTGCTTGTGGGGGAAAATATTTCTCTACATATACTTTACCGACTGCTTCGCCCATCAATCCATTAGTAGTATTCAAAACTCTTTTCCAACGGTCCTTCATTTCGGGAATTCCACTAAGTACCTTACCAAAGAAATTAAAGTTCTCATTATCAAAATCTTTGCTCAGATAGGGAGCAGATTCAGTAATAACTTTCCATTTAAGGAATTCTTTCCATTCATCAACTGAATACTTGTTAATTACTTTGTTCAAACCTTTGAAAAAATCGGGTTGGCCGACATTTGCATCAGTTGGAGCAACTAATCCTATAGCAGCAAAAAATGTATTAAAATCGAAGGCAGCTAATTCTGATTGAAGTTGTTTAATTGGGTACTTATTGTAATTTTTTTCAGGATTTCTCAAATCAACCTTCGATCTTGAAATCATTGCAATGTCACTTTCAATTTTTAATATGATGTCTGCCGCTAACTTTGCTTTTGCTGCATCATATCCAACCAAAGTAAACATTTTAACGAGATGTTTCGAATATTCAGTTCTAATTTTTTCCATTCTCTCGTTTTTTTCAAGATAATAATCTTTATCG
>CAYUZZ010000292.1:0-3779 GCA_964449505.1 uncultured Hyphomicrobiales bacterium
ACTTAGAATTATATTCGTTAGAAGGTATATTATTAAAAAAAATACTTTATAATGTTGAATATAACCCAGGAACTTATTCTATCATATTGAATGCACAAGGATTATCCAATGGTGTGTACTTCTATATCTTGAGAACGAATACTTTTGTTCAATCCAAATCAATGCTGCTAATTGAATGATTTTGATTTCAACAAAATTCTCACATTGTGTCTTACCAAAAATTCCAGCAATTGAGTTGATATATAGTATATCTTGCCTCCTTTTTTTGAGATTCAACTATGCAGGATAGGCTAATGAAAATCATAAGCAGGCGTTTAGAATGGCAATATTTTCAGAATATTCTTTAAACTTTTAAAGTAAAATAAAAAGTACTACCCACTTCTACTTGGCTTTCTACCCAAATTTTCCCGCCGTGCTTTTCAACAAATTCTTTGCATAAAAGAAGACCCAAACCACTACTAGGTTCATTCTCTGTTCCAGGACGAGATACTTTTTCATCCAACTTAAATAACTTTTCAATCATATCAATAGGCATACCTATACCGCTGTCTTTGACAAAGATACAAATATCTCCATCGGATACAAATTCGAGAAAATGAGTATGAGGGATTGTTCCAATCTCAATCTTTCCTCCTCTCGGAGTGAACTTAATAGCATTTGAAACCAAGTTTCTCAAAATTGTATTTAGCATAGGAACATCAGCAAAGACATTATCATTTTCAGTAGCAACATTAATAAACTCTATTTGTTTTTGTTTTGCAACTTCTGTTTGAACGCTTATAATCTGTTTAATTAAAAAAAGTAAATTACAATTTTCGGGGTTAAACGATACTAAACCTCTTTGCATACTTGCCCATTCAAGTAAATTTTCTAACAATTTATACAGATTTACTGCAGATGTTTGCATACTTGAACTTATTTTTTGTAAATCCTGTAGCGTGAATTCATTTATATTCTCAGACATCATTTTAGTTATACCAAGGAATCCGCTAAAAGGAGATTTCAGGTCGTGAGCAATAATTGAAAAAAACTTATCTTTTTCTGAATTTATTCGCTCTAATATTTCCTTAGTTGCACTGAGTTCTTCAACCAAAATATTATTTTTAAACAAATTTTCTTCCATTAACTGTTTGTTTATATACAAATCTTCATTCATTTGTTTTAATTCATTCTCTTTGGCTTTCAATTCGGAAACATCAATAAAACTTTCTATGAAACAATTCATCCCTTTATACTGTATAGGATATATCGATTTTAAAATATTTCTTATTTCTCCACTATTAGTGCGTAATATATTTTCGCAATTTTCAAAGTCATTATGTAAATCATTATTTGGGCAATTATCATCATTATTTGGGCAGATATACTCGTAGCAAACTTTGCCAATAATTTCATTCTCGGGTAAGCCAATTAATTCTGCTCCAGCTCTATTAATATCAATTATTGTCTGGTTTTCAGAATTAATAATTACGATTCCTGTTTCAATTATATTATAAATTAGCTGAAGATGCTTTTCGTTTTCCCGTAGTTTATTTTCCGCATCTTTTTTCTTAGTTATATCAAATGATATACCTATCACACCATTAATTTCACCATTTGAATCAATAAAAGGAATTTTGCTTGTATTGACCCATTTTATACCTTCGGGTGTCTTCCAAGATTCTTCAATATTCAATTTAGCAAGACCCGAATTGATAACCGATAAATCATCTTGATAATATTTCTCTGCATCATCTTTAGGGTATAGGCTTAAAAGATTAACTCCTTCCAGTTCTTTTTTATCTTTATTGTATGCATCAGCAACATATTTATTTACGCGGATAAAATTATTATGCTTGTCTTTGTAAAACACCAATCCTGGAATATGGTCCAAAATACTTTCAAATTGACTTGCCAAGTATTTATGATTCTTCTCACTTTCTATCAGTAAATGTTCGGCTTGCTTGCGCCTTAAATCTAAACCAATACTTGAGCATATAGCTTCAAGTGAATTTATTATTTCTATTGTGAATCTGTTATGTTTTCGGTCATTTAGCTGAAGAAGCCCTATGATAGCATTATTGATTTTAATAGGTATCCAAGCTATTGAGTTGTATCCACTATGAATACATTTATTACGAGGATTATTTCTTGGGTCATGGTCACTTGGAATGTCCAAAATTGTTTTTGAATCATTTGTCCAGGCACTTCCATCAATTGTAAAGAGAGAATTTGATGGATCAGTTTTTCCTGTAAGCACTATTCCACAGGTACACTCAAGGTTGACATCGCCATTGACATCGCGACAAATATTCCCGGTTTTATCCATTTCCACAAGAGAATTTTCTGTTAACAGAAAATCGGATGAAAAACCCGTTTGAACAAAATAAGGGAAATCCCCACTTTCCAATAATCGAATTCCCACAGCATCAAATTCCAAGTCAGTTTTGATAGTATTGATAACATTATAAAAAGCTTCCTTGATTGCATTATTTTCATTTAAAATGCTGAATATCTTAGATCTTAGTTTGAGATATATTTCTAATTGTTCATGCTCGGCAGTAATTTGAGCACATTTTAATTTCAACTCTTTCAATTCTATCAAAAGTTGGTCTTTTGTTTTTTCATTATCAATCATAAAATCACTTTTTTTTTATTTTTTCACCACATCACAGACATCAAAACTACAATATTTAGTTAGTATAAACAAATTTATAGAAGCTAATTTTAATTTTCAAGTTTGATAAGTATTTGCAAAATAATAAAGCTAAAGTATATGTATATATTACAGATTAGCCGAAAAATACTTCTCGAGGGCATTAAATCTATAATCGAAAATTTCCCTCACCTTTTTATGTACAAACAAATAGCCAGCAATTGTTCCCAAAAATGACATACCAATGTCGTAGTGTAAAATATCGGTCATCAAAACTCCTCCATCTACTTCCTTAAAATGATGTTCGTGATGCCAAATATGGTAGGGACCTTTTCGCTGCTCATCAACAAAATATAGTTTTTCTTTGATATGAGTAATTTCTGTAAACCATTTTACAGGAATATTAAGCATTGGTTTAATTTTATAACTTATTATCAAGCCCTCATACATTTGGTTGGGCAATTTGCTGATAAATTCGAAAACTAAATTGTTAGGTGTAACTTCATTAAGGTTTTTTGGAGTAGCAAAAAATTCCCATGCCTTATCGAGTGATATTGGGAGAAATTGTTCTTGGATTAATTCAGTCATAAAACTCAAAAATATTAAAACCCTACAGACGAATTGTCAGTTAAAGAATTAGATTAAAAATAAGGAATTATTGAATATCAAATTATTATATGAGTGCCACACCCGTTAGGCATGGCACTCATTAAGTTGCATTTATTCTTGTACTCTCTCAAACAAGTCATCCATCAACTTCTTTGCGGCGTTTGGAATATTAGTGCCAGGACCGAATATTTCTGTAACACCACTATCGTATAGGAATTGGTAATCCTGATGTGGAATAACGCCACCAACACAAATCATTATGTCCTCTCTGCCATAGCCCTTTAATTCGCTCATTAGTTGTGGTACAAGAGTTTTATGACCTGCAGCGAGTGAACTAACGCCAATGATATGAACATCATTCTCGATAGCTTGTTTTGCAGTTTCCTTTGGTGTTTGGAATAACGAGCCAACATCTACATCGAAGCCCATATCTGCAAATGCAGTAGATATAACTTTGGCACCGCGGTCGTGTCCGTCCTGACCCATTTTTGCGACCAACATTCTTGGTCTGCGTCCTTCCTCGTCCTCAAATTTA
>CAYUZZ010000293.1:0-3766 GCA_964449505.1 uncultured Hyphomicrobiales bacterium
TGGTCCTTTGAATTAGGGTCGCCACCCTGAATCATAAATCCTGGGATTACTCTGTGAAATGCTGTACCATCATAGAACTTTGCTGCAACCAAACTATCAAAGTTATGAACATGCAAAGGTGCTTTATCGGGAAATAACTCGAGTACGATTTTGCCAAGTTCATGCCCCTTTTGTGTAACCGTCATCTCATAGCGGTATTGATTTTTATTATCTACTGCTTCCATTTTAAAAACTCCAAAAATTAAAAAAGTGCTTAAAAGTGCAAATGATGCAAATATTTTAAACATACTATAACTCCGTAAAAATAATTAAATAATTAAACAATTTCATTTATTATTTTGATGCCCGAACTGCTACCTATTCGTTCAGCACCAGCATCTATCATTTTAAGTAAAGTGGCATAATCTCTTATGCCCCCCGATGCTTTTACCTTCATATTTGCATCGATATTTTTCCTAAGAAGCAATACATCATCAATTGTTGCACCACCTGTCGAAAATCCTGTCGAGGTTTTGATGAAATCTGCACCCGCTTGGCTCACCAACTGCGATACTTTTATTTTCTGTTGCTCATCTAACAGGCAAGTTTCAACTATTACTTTCAATAATGCATTGTTTTGTTTGCAAAGTTCCTTTATGGAAAGTATTTCATCAACAACATATTTATAATTCTTATTGAAAAATGCTGGTAGATTTATTACCATATCTATTTCGCTTGCACCTAATTCTAATGCGTTCATAGTTTCGTTCAGCTTTGTATATGATGTATTTGCTCCCATTGGAAAGCCAATTACAGTGCATACTGCCACTCTGCTGCCCTTGAGCAAAGCTGCAGCTTCATGTACATACATTGGTAATATACATACTGATGCAAAATTATATTCTAACGATTCGTAACATATTTTTTTTAAATCGTCTGTATCTGCAGTTTGTTTTAATAATGTGTGGTCAATTAGACCGGCAATTTTTTCTTTTGTTATTTTAATCATTTTAATTTATTTTGCTATTTTATAAACTTTAAAATTAATAAATAAAAAGTATATGTACATAAAAAAACTGTATATTATAATAATCTTTACTTCTTTTTCATGCTTTAGTTTTGCAGCTGAATATAACTTAATGATTGCAAATGTAGAGTTTGCAGGTGATATTACTGGTATTAACCCTAATAAATTCGAGCAAGCACTCAATTTTATTTCCAAAATTCAATCCGATAAGATTTCGCTTATTTCTATTAAACTAAGAGATTCGCTAATTTTAGCCAATCAGGAAAATAATATCCACTTAGATATTTTCAGCATTTCAAAGAACTTGAATGCAAATTACATTCTTTTTGCAAAAACTAACGCTTTCAAACATTTAATACGAACTGACATCATTTTAGTTAACGCAAATGATTCAACTAAATTATTGAAAGGGTTTGGGTATGCAAGTGCAAATTTTGTAAACGACAGTGGGACAATAGTTTACGACCCTGCAATCCTGCACTCTCTACAACGTGCAATAGCTGTGGCAGTGGGCGATTCGGCTATATTTGTTGACTCAGCAAATGGAATGCACATCTCACCAGCGCCACTTCTAGCTGTGGGTGGATTATATTTTGCTGATGACGAGAAATTGCAACGTTGGTTTTTATTCGATAAGAAAGTAGTAAATTCTTATGATGCGGTGGAAACAATTTTCGGCACTGCCATCAAAAATCAAGATTTCGTAACTATTGATATTGAAACCCGAGATTCAATTTTCCTTATTAATAATTTATTTATGATAGAAAATTATTCTGCACCTTCGGAGCATGAATTATTGGCTTTGTATAAAATGGGAATAGAATTTTATATCTCTGGCATTTTAGAAAGAACTGCCGTTGGTGCAAAAGCAGAATTGTTTTTATATAAGTTTGAAAATGGTGCCTTACAATCTATAGCTTCAGCTCACGAAATTCTTACCGAGGATAGCATCTATTTACTTAGAGAATCCCTGAAATTTATTACAAATAAAATTTTAAATTATAAACAGGCGTACAAATGAAAAACCTATCTTTTGTTTCCCTAATAATATTGCTGAACCTGATTAGCATACATTCGCAAGTAATTAAGCATTCACCAGAACTAAACAAAGAAAATAATACAGAGTACAAGATTCAAAAAGAAAAGTACTTCGAAGAAATGAACCGCACCGAGCCTGGTATAAATTATAAAGTTCTTAATGAAGAACTACGAAAATTCCTTCGCGAAGAAAGAAACAGTAAAAAACTGGAGCTATTACTCGATGGCAAATATAATCATGATAAATTATTGAGTAGCGAATTTGCTGATGGGCGACTTTCTGGCAGTTGGATTGAGCGGGGAAGTAACAATCAAGCTGGCAGAACTCATCTTGCCGAAATTGCTCCTAATGGTACCGACCTCTACGTTGCTTCATCGGGTGGAAATATCTGGAAAGGAACTCTCGATGGCGAAAATTGGAAATGCTTAAACGATGGCTTTAAGTTCTCAGATATTAATCTTCTGAAAATTGTGCAAATTAATGGCAAAAATAGAATTTATGTTGCGGAAAGCAAGCTATTGTATTATTCCGACAATGATGGTATAACATGGAATAAATCAACTGGATTGGAAACTTTAGAAAGTTGGGGCAATATTCAAAGGGCTATTATTGCAAGCAATGATATTAAAAATAGCATATACGTTATGGCTACCGAATGGGATTATAAAGAGTGGAAATCAAGATATGGGCTGTACAAATCGTATGATAATGGTAATTCCTTTATAAAAATAGAAGAGTTTGGCACAAATATAGAAATTGATATTTGGGGAAGTGCTGGCTTTTCAGATGATTTATTTATTATGAAACAAGATAGTCTTTTTGTAATTCAAGACGATATTATTTCATTCCTTACTGTATCGGAGGATATGACATATTTCTTGCCTAATAGTCCGGATTTGAAAATGACGGGAGGATATTTTGATGGTGAACCTGTCATTTATATTGCAGTTCAAATAGACGGCACCAACGAACGACATATCATAAAATATAATTCATTGCAAAATCAATTCAAATTTATGGGAACTGCACCCACTAATATGTTTATGAGAAATAGCATCGAGGTATCGAAGATTGACCAAAACCGGCTCTGGCTGGGTGGTGTGAACTGCTATACCTCAATAGATGGTGGAATGACTTGGGAACTCATCAATCAATGGTATGCTTATTATCAGGATGTTCTTAATAAATTGCACGCAGATATTCCATCTATTAACGCCTTCAAGATAGCTGATAATAAGGAAGTTATATTTATAAATACTGATGGAGGCACATATCGTAGCATTGGCGACAATTATATCTTAAAAAATATTTCTCTCAAAGGTCTCAATGTGTCGCAGTACTATTCAATTTATTCCTATAGCGGTGATGAAGGTAATTATATTTATGCTGGTGCCCAGGATCAAGGCTTTCAATTTGGGCTTGTAAATGGGAAATTACCTGTGGATATGGTACAATCAATCAGTGGTGATTATGGCAATCTTAGTTCAGGTAACAATGGCAATGCACTATGGATGGTTTACCCAGGATTTGCTTTGATATACCCTGACCTGCCCAACAATACAAGCAGTGTAACATGGGATTTCGTGGGAAAATACGAAAATAGAGTTTGGATGCCACCCGTTGTAGCAATTCCTGGCAGACCTTCCGATGCAATAATTGCCCCGGGTGGTAGCAATAACAATTCCACACTTTGGAGGCTCGAGTACAGCAAGAATTTTATA
>CAYUZZ010000294.1:0-3762 GCA_964449505.1 uncultured Hyphomicrobiales bacterium
GGTAAAAGAAATTGTAGAGGCTGTAAAGCAGTTGCTTGAACGAACTCCACCAGAATTATCTGCTGATATACTTGATAGAGGTATTATGCTATCGGGTGGCGGTAGTTTGCTAAAGGGACTTGACAGAAGAATCAGTAAAGAAACAAGCCTGCCTGTACATGTAGCAGAAGACCCCCTAACAGCCGTGGTCCGCGGGACGGGTAGGGTAATGGAAAATATATCTGAATATTCGGCTGTCTTAATTAAAAGTGCCAAATTTTAGTTTACTATTTTCAAATATTAATCTGCTGAGAACTGTGCTATGTTTCAGAGTTTTGTTAATTTTATTACCAAATTCAAAGAGTATTTAACTTTTTTAGCATTAGTTATACTTAGTTATTCTCTTATATCTATTGGCAATACTCAGCAAATAAGCGGCTTCCGTTCCTTCATGATTGTTATGACTGCGTGGCTTCAATCTACAGTATCGTGGATTCCCAACCCAGTGGCTCTAAAAAATGAAAATAGAGCACTTAGAGAACTTAACCTGGAATTATCCGAAGAAGTTACACGTATGCGTTCTGCATCAGTCGAGAATGATAAACTACGAGGCATGCTCGATTTTTTGGGGAAAAGTAAATACGAGCTTGTTAATGCCGAAGTAGTGGGCAGAAATTCTATCGACCTAAAGTCTTATCTGACTATCGACAAAGGAAATAATAGTGGTATTAGAAGAGGCATGGCAGTAAGAACTGATGCCGGATTGATTGGTATTGTGATTGGTATTTCTGATAACTACTCTGTGGTGGAATTATTGAACAATAATAATATTAAAATCTCGGCAAAAATTGAAAGAACTGGCATCAATGGTATTTTTACTTGGGCCGGTGGCGAGTATTTTACTATCAATAATATCCCTGCTTCTTTTGATGTAAAAAAAGGGGATTTGGTGATTAGTTCTAATTTTAGCAATAAATATCCTCCAGATATTCCAATTGGAAATGTAATAACCGTTGATGAAGATAACACGAGCATATTTCATAAGCTGAGGATTAAAACTTTAGCCAATATTAAGACTGCTGAGGAAGTGTTTGTTGTGAAGTTTATTCCAAATGAAGAAAGAAATTACTTGATTGAAAATATTGAGAAAAGAATTATCGAAGGAGAAAATAAAAAATAATGCTATTTGATTTACAGAGCAATGCTAAAAAATTACAGAGGATAAAATTAATAGTTTATCCTATTGTTACCTTCCTGCTTTGCTTGTTTCAGATATCTTTTGTTAGCTTTATCGAAATTGGTGGCGTATCCCCAAACTTGTTAATAATTTTGGTGGTTTGGATTGCTCTTACCGAAGGGCAATTTACTGCACTTTTCTCTGCATTTGCTATTGGTATAATTTACGATATATTCAAACTTGATGTAATTGGAACCAATGCACTTTCTTTGGTATTCACTGCATTTGTAACAGGATTTTTCTATCGCGAAGGTAAATCAGAGATGATTGTCAGAAGTTTGAAGTTTTTCTTAATTGTGTTTATTGGTGCTCTTTCACATAACTTAATTTATTATATTTTATATTTGAAAATCAGCGAGATTGTATTTGTTGATTTTTTTATGAAATATGGTGTTGCATCAAGTCTTTATACGACTGTTTTTTCATTTTTCCCTATATTATTGAGTTTTAAAAGACGTTCTGTTAATTTTTAGAAAGAAAATATGTATTTATCTAACATAGAGATATTTGGTTTTAAATCTTTTGCACAAAAAACGAAGTTGAAATTTTCCGACGGTCTTTCTGCTATTGTTGGTCCGAATGGGTGCGGCAAAACGAATATAGTAGATGCACTTAGATGGGTACTTGGCGAGAAAAAAGCATCTACACTTCGTAGCGATGTGATGGAAAATGTGATTTTCAATGGTAACAAGGAAAGAAAACCCCTTGGTTTGGCAGAGGTTTCGGTGGTATTCGAGAACACAAAAGGTACTCTTTCATCAGAATATAACGAAATTGAAATCACCCGCCGTTTATATAGAAGCGGCGATAGTGAATATTTAATTAATAAATCTGTATGCAGATTGAAGGATATCCTTGATTTATTTATGGATACTGGTATTGGCTCGGATTCGTATTCTGTAATTGAATTGAAAATGGTCGAATCTATTCTGAGCGGAAAAGTGGACGACCGACGTGCTATGTTCGAAGAAGCTGCCGGAATTAAAAAATATAAGGCTCGCAGAAAAGAAACCAGTAAAAAGTTGGAATTGATCAGTCAGGATATGATTAGACTGAATGACATCTTGCTCGAAGTAAGAAAAAATGTAAATTCCCTTTCTCGGCAGGCATCAAAAACTAAAAGATATAATCAATTACTATCTGAATTGAGAGAAGTTGAGATTAATTCTCTTACTTTTGATTATAAAGATTTAAATAGCAAGATTATTCTGATAGATAATGAATTGAAAAAATCTATTGAAGCAAGAACTGACTTGGAAAATCTCATCATCATTCAAAATAATGATCTCCATAATTTGAAGGAAAGAATTTCTAAATTCGATATTGATTTTGTGGAAGTATCAAATCTGGAAAATTCTCTGCAAAACAAAATTGCTGACATCAAGAAAAATAATGCTATTGCAGAAGAACGTATTAAATCCTACGCAGAAAGTGGCTTGCGACTGAACAGTGAAATTATCGAAATTGAGAGTAATAATACTGAATTAAATAAAAGCAATACAGGATTGAAAGCTAATTTGACAGAGCTAAATCTGGAATTACAATCTACTCAAAGCAAAAAATCAAGTATTGAATCGGAGTACATAAAATCCATTGATGCCATAAAAATTGAAAGAATGCAATCTGCCGATGCTAATTCCGAGCTTAACACTCTGGAAATAAAAATTGAAAATATTAAACATTATATAAATAGGAATAACGACAAAGTAAAGCAATTAGACAGGAAAATTCAACAGAATGCCGAAGATGCCATTAATATCAAATCAATGTCGCTGCAATTAGACGAAGATATTATCGATGCTAATCGCTCAAAATCCGATAGCCACGAATTGATAAATGAAAAGGAAATGCAATTGAGAGTGGCTCAGGAAAAAAAACAATTATTGGAAAATCAGATTAGCAATTTGAAAGTTAGATTAAACGATAAAAAAGCAATTCTTAGTAGCAAGAATGCAACTATGGAATTTCTTAATTCCTTGGTGGATAGCTCCGAAGTATCCAAATTTTTGAATAATGACTCCAGCTGGCGACTCGATAAAGAAAAAGTTATTCTCGGAGAGGCATTAGGTGTGGACGATAAATTTGGTAATGCTGTTGTATCTGCACTTGGCGAAGCCGCACATAGCTTTGTTGTTGATAATTATGATGAAGCCTTGTCCGCTATTAATTCTTTGAAAAATGCCAAAAAAGGTAAAAGTGGGTTTGTTGTGTTGCACAATATTCCAGAAATAGCCGCACCAACACCAATTCAGACGAACGAAAATGTGTTTGGCTGGATTAGTGAAATAATTCGTGCAGACAAAACCTTGGTAAATGCTGTAAGGGGCTTTACCGGAAAAACTCTGATTGTTGCCAACAAAGAAACTGCGATTAATTTGATAAATGAAAATATATGCGACACTGCAGTTACTTTAGAGGGTGAACTTTATAATAAAAATGCCTATATTTATGGTGGCTCTATCTCCCAAAAAGAAGGGCTTTGGATTGGCAAAAAAGAAAAAATTGAGATTCTTAAAAAAGAAATAATTGAGTTAAAAGAAAAAATT
>CAYUZZ010000295.1:0-3750 GCA_964449505.1 uncultured Hyphomicrobiales bacterium
AATATCTTCCAATTTTCCTACTTGGTGCTAATCCCGAAATTATACTCTGGAAAAATGTGGTCAATTCTTATTTCGGTATGTTCATTCATTCAAATATTAATGCAAGAACCGATAATTTCCTCTTCAAATATATCTTAAATGGTCCGCAAATGCACCGATGGCATCATTCCGCAGAAGCACAAATTGGAAAATTTAACTTTTCAACCAAGTTTGCATTTTGGGATTGGATGTTTGGAACGGCATATTTTCCAATAAATGACAAATGCCAAGAATACGGATTGAAAGAAACAAAATTCCCGAAAAATTACATCAAACAGCACATCTTCGCTTTCAGAAAATTTAAGGAATATGAATTGTAACCTAAATTTTACAAATGAGCAATTAATCAGATTTTGATGGTGATTAGCTTATGACTTAAATAATTCCGAAATCAAAATCATTAGTAAGCTTCTGTACAAAAAAATCCCGGCAACTCGCTTTACTTTAATAACATTTTTGTATAACATATTGATAATATGATGTTAGCATTTTGTAACTCGCCTGACGAAATTTTCTTATAAGTCAAAGACTATATTGAGCGTAGGTACCTGGCTTTGATTCTATTTTATTAATTTTTCTCAATTTCGCTCAGAGATATTGCTTGTGTATGCTAACCCTATTGTTAAGGGTTGTTTGCTGGCATCGCCTCGAAGAGTGGGGCAACCGCCAGAATGCGTCCAAACTCTGCCGAGTATATACGGTAACCCATAGCATAGTAGTAGCTCTCGCTGTCGTATTTTATATATTTTCTTGTTTTGTCATAGTTTTTTATTACATCTTTTGCCTTTTGTCGCAGCAAGGTAGCAACAACTAAATAATCGGTTTTAATTTTCAAACTTTGTTCATATTAAGTTCGGATATCAATTAATATTCTGTATAATTACTTACTTAAATGTTTATTTATATATTAGCCGTTGACATTAATGAAATTATATATCCTTTGATAAATGTAAACTACCGTTTAATTCTGTACTTGAAATTGAACTTTTTCACTGTGTTTTTATTAACTATTACTGTGAATTTTATTTGATTTGAATTTTCTCTTACATATTTTTCATCACTTGACAAAACTTCAAATCCACGTTCTATAAAAGCAAAAACTTCAATTGAAACATCTTCATTCTTTCTATTCTTCAGAGTGATTTCTCTATTATATTCAAATACTCTATCAGATATTTGAATTTGCTCCATAGTTTCAGATTTTCCAATCAAATCAAAAGAACTTCCGGTTTTTATTCTTAATATAGCATCTTTTGGAGTATTATTTATTGTATTGCTCCCAATTAACTCGAATGTATCGCCATCTTGTTTGAAAATCTTAATATTTCCGGCTGGTATTGGAATACCAAGTCCATTTTTATCATCATTCTTCATTTCAACAACTACATCAAGATTTGTTTCATTGTTATTATATTCGTTAGAGTAAAAGTTATATTTATTCTGAATATTTATATTTTTTTTTGATATTAAAGGTAATTGTTTTAATTCATTTTTGAGCAATGTAATACTTCTGGGGTAAGTATAAGAATATAATTCTCCAAATGATTTTGGTTCAATACCTGTTAACTGACTCATACTTGATAGTGGAGCTATCGAACGGATTTCATCCCTTGCCTCGAATTTATTGTATGACCTTTCCACTTCTCCAGCAATGAATTTGACAGATGTATTCTCAAAATCAATTCCAGTATTATTTAGGAGATTTACCCATCCCTCAAGATTCATTTTTTTACTATCTTTATCTAAATAGGCAACATATTCGGTATGCCATCCAAGCCCATTGGTAACATAGCTTATCTGAGCGTATTCTTTGGATGTCTTGTTGGATTCGACAACAAAAAAAAACTCTTTCTTTTTCTCTAAATCTAGCAACATTTCATCAAAGAAAATATTATAATTGTCCAAATTATTGATAAATGCAAATTTACTATCTTTTGTTTTTATTATAATACCATTGTCGATTGAGAGTAAAGTTCCATCAATTTGACCATCTTTTCCAATTAATTTAATATTCATTCCAATGTATTTTTTTAAAATGGAATTAATATCAGGGTTAATATTTATGAAAGATTTCTCTAATTGAGTAGCATTGATTTTAAGATTAAGGGAACTTATCTCAATCTGTTCCGAGAAATCTTTAAAAACTAACTTGTTGATACCTTTCTTCAGTTCAAATTCAGTATTTGTTTTAACTACTGAAAATCCACCATTATAAATGGTTAAATTGTTAAAATTGTTCTGAGCATCAATTGATAACACGCTGATAATCATCATCAAAAGGATTTTATTCATAGTATATTTCATATTTATTGTAAATTATCTACAAATCTAAGTAATAGATATTTAATTAACAAAAGAAATATAATTTCCTGTCGGTCGATAGTTCAAAACAATTCGGTCAAATAAAATTTTTATATTTTTATTGATAAATACGTAACATATTAAATAGTTTTTGAAACTTTTTATGATATTTTACGAATTTATATCAAATAATAAAATAATTGATACGTGGAAACTAAAATAGTTTTATGAGTTTTATATAAATGTTAGAGAAGAAAGAAGATATTAAAATAAAGGTGAATCATTATTGCTTAGATACCTTTCTGCAAAGTGGTTACAAATCTGTTAATATGGACGATATTGCCAAAACATTAGGAGTAAGCAAACGAACACTTTATGAAGTTTTTCAATCAAAGGACGAAATGTTGATTGAATCTTTAAAAATTCCAATTAATGATTTTGAAGAGAAACTTGATGATATTGCGCTAAGAATGCTTAAGAATGATATGCAAACTTTTTTTGAAAACTTATTTGAAGTTCTTAAACTAACAGCTTCTCACGTAACAATTTTTGGGGAAAGTTTTGTTAAAGAAATAAGATTATATTTACCTCAGTTTTATGAATCTTGTGTTGATTATAATAACAAGCGCTTTGACAATTTTAGGAACGTTATCGAGCTTGGCAAAAGTAAAGGTTATTTTAGACCTGATATTGACTCAGAATTATTGATAAAAGTACTTCATTACTCTATGATTAATATACTAAAAAGTGATAGTTTAATACATATACCTTTAAAAATAGAAGATGTAATCAAAGAAATCTTTATAATTATTTTTTCTGGTGCCTTGACTATCGAAACAGTAGCAGAATTTAACAAAAATATTGATTTAGAACATACAAACTAATGGATTATATATGTCATTTTTAAAAAGAAATATTAGTTACGCATTGATTTTATTTGTAATTCTATCAGTGTTACATGTAACTACAGTTTATTCGCAAACAAAGACTTACGATCTTAATTCTGCAATAGAATACGCTTTATTACATAATAGAGATATTAAAATTGCAGTATTGGAAGTTGACAGAGCAGAAGCAGCTGTGAGTGAAGCTTATGGATACGCTTTGCCAACAGTTGACCTTAGTGCTAGTCTGTCCCACTTTTTGGAAAAAGCCAAAATGCCATTCCCAGGTTTCGAAGCTCTGTTAAATAATGCTACTTACAGTGTACTATTCAAGGAAAAAGTATTGCCGGAAGATGAAAACAAATATTTACCTATCGAAACACAATTGCAATCTTTTGCATTGAGTAATAATTACGACGCACAAATCAATGTTAGTCAAATTTTGTTCAACTCTGCTGTATTTACGGGTATTGGCTCTGCTGGAACTTATTTGAAAACTTCTCAAGTTTTATTAAAAAATCAAATA
>CAYUZZ010000296.1:0-3747 GCA_964449505.1 uncultured Hyphomicrobiales bacterium
TTTCAATTCTATTATAGTTCGATTAAAAGCTCGTTCACAATCCGAGATGAGATTGTCTAATGTTATTTCAATTCTATTATAGTTCGATTAAAAGTTGGTTCTGGTAGCAGGAACACAATTCTAAACCTAATTTCAATTCTATTATAGTTCGATTAAAAGGCTCTCGAAGCAAATAATTTGCGTTGGATAGAAAAATTTCAATTCTATTATAGTTCGATTAAAAGTAATTTTATTTTTTAAAATATAAGGAATTTATAAAAATTTCAATTCTATTATAGTTCGATTAAAAGCCTGCAGACAAAAAAAGTGAAATATTAAAAACTAAATTTCAATTCTATTATAGTTCGATTAAAAGCCGGTGTTTGGAAATCCTTGATACGACAGATTCTGGAATTTCAATTCTATTATAGTTCGATTAAAAGTCGCCACAAATATACGCATTTCTCCGCATTAGACCAGCACTTTTTTTTATTTTTTTTCAATTTTTGTCGTCGGGCTCCAATCAACCAAAAAAGTCCGCCATCCGACAACGCCTGGTCTATCCTAATTTTTATCCAATTGTCAAAGAACTTTAACCTTTTTTATGCGGATATTATCGCCACTTTTATTGCCATTTTTACCACCCGACAACTTCAATTTTTACTAAATCTATATGAAATTTGAAGTTAGCTCGCTTTTATCTACACCGATTATTTTCTTTTTCAAATATTTATCGGTTGTCATTTTGAAGATAATTATTGAGTCTTCCTCAATGTTTATGAGTTTCTTGGCATTGATTTGAAACTCCTCTAATTTCGAATCGGATATTTCACCCTCGAATACTGAATTTTGTATCCAGTTCAAGTATTGTCGCGATAGCTTCAGCATCTTTCCAACTCGCTTTTCGCCAACATCATATACCATTATGCAATACATTTACCACCAAATTTTAAATGGTTCATACTCACTATCTCCCATTATATGTTTAATTAATTTGTAACATTCCAATCTAATTATCCGCCTATATGATACTTCACGTGATAATTTCCTATGTTTAATTACCGTTTTTAGTTTTGTGTCAAATTCTTGAACTACAGTCTTTCTACCGCTTTCCTTCAAATAAGAACCATTGAGATGGCTCTCAAAATCTTTTGTTTGGATTTGTTTATTATTCAATAATTTGAAAATTATTCTATCTGCAAATATTGGTTTAAATATTTCAGCAATGTCTAAAGCAAGCGAAAATCTCCTTTCTCCTGGCTCGTGAAGATAGGATATTGTTGGATTTAATTGAGTTCTGTAAATCTCAGAAAGAACTGCCGTATAAACTAAAGAATTTGTGTATGAAATCAGTGCATTAATTGGATTTGATGGCGGATTGTATTTACGGGCTATCAAAGCATATTCTTCACCTATTATTTTTTCAAAAGTGCTGTAATAAATCTTGCGGACATTTCCCTCTATACCCATCAATTCCTGAATTCCAGGTTGTTCATTTATACTTAGTGCCAGAGATTCAATTGTGTCAATTTCAGATTGGAGGTCAATTTCTCTATTGTTGTAATACTTCAAATTTTTGACAATATTAAAAACTGCAGCTTCAATTATTAATTTAGCAATTTTCAACCGTTTTTCTTTGCTCGAATAATGCTTTACTTGCTGAATTAGCAGCTTTCCGCTAAGCAAATATTCCCTTGGATAGAATGAGCCGGTATAATATCCATATCTATTAAAAAAGTGAATCGGAATATTATTTTGTGTGCAAAACTCCAGAAACTTAGTGTTGAAGCTACTTTCAGTCATAATAAAGAAAGAATCAATATCTACAATCGGAATAACAATTTTATTTGCAGGCACAACCTCGTCAATATCAGAATCTATTGATAGCAAAATATCGTTTTGCAAATTTTCATCTTCCTCAGGCTCAACATTTTTGAATGGAGCAAAGAAGACAGTATTGTCCTTTCGTCTCAATTTACCCGGAGTAAAAATATAGTAAAATCTTTTCATATCATATCCAACATAGCTCGTAATAAGAGCAACTTTTACAGATTTTCATTACTTTGTCCACTTTTGGAGCTTGTTCATTGTTAATTATTTCAAGAATTTCCTTTTCAATTTTTTGGATGGAGTCAATATCATCTTCTGTCAGAATAACTTTCTCAGTTTTCCTAAGTTTTGGATAATTAATTTCGCCAGTAAAGTCACCCAAATGATTAATTTTGAAATAATAAAGATAATATTTTACTTGCCAGATATGAGCTTCATCCACTTTATCTGACTTTTTAACTTCGTGAATCACCTTATTTTTCAAATCGAGCCAATCAACTTTAATCCCCTCGAACTCAAACTCTTTCTTTTCATCAGCATAAGATGCCTCATGAATAAGTTTACCCAATGCGACAAGCTCTGATTCTTGCTCGCACTGAATTTGCTGCGAGAAGAACCAGAGTTCTCTTTTACAAACGTGGTAGTAGTTGAAATGGGTGGCGGTTATGTTCATATAAGTCATTCTCCAATTTTAATAATCCGGACTGATAATAAATAGCAGCCCGTTTTATTTATTAAAATATTAATTAAATCAATTGATTCTCAAAATCAAAAGAATTCAGCATCTCAATTATTTTATTCTTTGCATCTTCAAGTGCATTTGCAGTTCCATAAGCACCAGTAATGTATCCATCGCAGGGTAAGGCAATAAATAGATTTGCACCTGCAGTATCATCAATAATTGGAATTGCTCTTTGCTTTTCAGTATCTTCTGATAATTTAGCACGTATAGATCCCGCGATTTTATTTGCGTTATCACTTACAGAAATAGCAAGAGTTTCCATCAAACTGAAAGTACGTGATTGATTCGTATGTATTCTCCAGTTCAAAATGGAATTTGCTAAAGAAGGTATAATTTCCACTCTTTTTTCATTAGGCATAACCAGACAAGGACCAAAAACATTTTTTGTTTCAACCCAACCATCATTTTTCAATGAATCAATCATTGAAGATGAAAGCTCCGGTTCAAGCTGATTTGTTGAAATACTAAATAATGTTCTCAAATCAATTGCAACATCATAAACGTAAAGCCCGCTTGTACGTTTATTTCCTGGAATCCATTTCCTTCTAAGACTTCTATCAGAGCCTACAAGCAATTCACTAATTTCATTTTCAGTAAGTACTTTTCCGTTAGAATCTTTGACTATTACTTTATGAATATCAGGACGATCTGATCTATCAAATGAAACATTTTCATCGTTTAAGCCACTTAACAATGGGTGTAAAGGTCTCATTGCTGAAATTGATAATGGGCTTCTTCTTTTAATTGTTCTTCCAACCCCACCAGAAAGAGCAACCATCCAACCACCGAGTAATTGATCTACGTACCTTGGATCAGCAGGAGTAATTACTTCTTTTTCGCTTAATTTCGGAGCTTCAAAGTAGAAAGTTACAGGTGCTGGGCTGACATTCATAAATCTCATTACTTCTTCAATAATTTGTCTTTTTATTTGCTGACAACCAGAATAGGCAACCATTCTTTGGAATTGATTATCCCAATAGCTTTTTTGACCTTTTTCAACAGCAAAAACAGTGTGGTCTGAATGTTTTAAACCACGTACGTAAATAAATGGACTTTTCATATTTTCTCCTTTTAAAATAATTAGTTATTTAATATTTGTTAAGAATTTAAATCTAAGTAAAGTTACAAATAGTACTAAATTGTCTGGTGCTATATTGGTCATAATTTGATTTACCAATTCGTTAGCAATATCAGAA
>CAYUZZ010000297.1:0-3741 GCA_964449505.1 uncultured Hyphomicrobiales bacterium
TATCGTTTATTTTTTTGCTAAATGAAGTATTTAATCCGCTGTAATATGTAACTTCATCATTCCAAACCCATTGCTCAAATCGTGGTTTAGTATATATTCCGGAGAAAGCATTTATTTTAACAGAGGCGACTTCTAATGGTTCTTCACTAATAAGATTAATTACACCACCAAGTGCACTCGTTCCATAAAGTGCCGAACCTGCACCTTTTACAACTTCAATCCGAGAAATATTCATCATAGGAAGTGCATCGAATTTAACATCATTATTATCACCAGCCAGCATAGGAAATCCATCCATCAAAACAGCAACTCTTGAACCTATTCCAAAAGAAAATCCAGAGGTCCCCCTAATGTTGATATTATCTTGATTAACTTCCAAACCCGGAACAAAAAGTAGTGCCTCGTCCAACTTGGTAATGCCCCTATCCATAATTCCCCTGCTATCTATGATAGATACTGAAATTGGCACGTCTTGAACTGCCTGCACTCTTTTGTTAGCGGTCACAATTACTTCATCTGTTTGTAATGGTTGGCTTCTTAATACAAAGTCTGTGGTAGAATTAATTTTACTTATTGGAATTTTGGTATTAATAGTTCTATAACCAACCATCGATACAATCACATTAATTTCCTTGTCAATTTCAGGAATTTTATTGATTATATAGTATCCCTCTTTATTTGAATAGGCACCCAACGCTGTAGCTTCGATTTTTATACTTGCACCCGACAATTTATTGTTGTTCTCGTCATAAATACTACCCTTCAGTGTATAGCTTGCCAAACCAACATATTGGAATGTTATCATAATTAATAATTCAATGATAAATGTTTTCATAATTTAAAATGGCATTGGTGGTAAATTATCAAAATCTATATTGATATTGACAGAATATTTCTTGCCACGTTCTATTTGTAAATTCGAATATTTGGTATTATCCCCTGTGATGGTATAAATCCCAATTACTCTTTGTGATGTTATCAAGCTATCGTATTGCTGGACAGCAGCTATATATACAAGATTGACGGGTGTAGGGGAAATTTCGAAATTTGCACTCGAAGTATCAACTTCTAAAGGCAATGTTTCAAATGTGAAGTATGCATTTCCAGCTACTATATCATTTATAATACTTGAATCCGGAAACTTTTTGAATGCTGCTACTCTAATGGCATACAATGAATCTTTGGGGGGCCAATTATCTTTTCCATTTACAAAGTTTAATTTCACTTCGAGAAAAGATTTCTGATCGCTTGCCAAGGGTTCAAGTCCTCCATCACAAGATATAGTTATCATTGTAATTAAAAATAGGATATATTTCATAATTTCAGCTAAATAAAATTTTATACACGAATAAATTTAAGTAACATTATTAGCTGTGTTGGGTAATTCTTTTCTTTGGGCATTATTTATTCCCATCATTATCAATTCCATTGGTATTTCAACATCAAAACCACTCTCAATGATAAATTTATTCTCGGTTTTTAATTTAATTACTTTCAAAAACTCTGCTTCAGCTTCTTCAAATTTATGCAAATATAATAGTGCAAAAGCTCTTAGGTGTCTTGCATATTGTTGATTTGGGGATATTTCAATTGATTTATCGGCATTAATCAAGCATTTGTCAAATTCTTTATTGTTTCCATAAAATTGTGATAGCGAGGCACAGGCAGAAGAAATAATTGATGGCGAAAGGCACTGAGTACTTAATGCAAATTCTATTGCATCTATTGCCTGTGGTATTAAATTCATCCTACCGAGTGTCTGTCCTAATTGAAACCAAGCATATCCGTTTAAAGGTTCTTCTTGTAATTGACCTATCAATAGTTTGTAATTTCGCTTAATTTTTTCATTAATAATGTTAACATTCCGGTTGTAACCAAGGTGTTGAATTACAACTTCAGAGTCAACAAATTCTTTACCTAAATTCTTTATTGATGGTGCAATTTGTTCGTGAACTTTACCGAGGAATTTAATTTTTGGATATCCATAATTTCTAAAAAGTCTAGGATAGGCACCCCTATGCATTTCTGATGTCCCATCAGGTTTTGAATGGGGACTTTCAAGAATACACATCACTCCACCAATTTTGTCTGGAAGATTATTTAGTATATTATTAATATAATTAATATTTACATTGCTAATTCTTTCATCTGCATCCAAGTACAAAATCCATTCTCCGTTTGCATGCTTTAGTGATTCATTCCTGGCAAGGGAAAAATCGTCCTGCCATTCAAATTCGTATATTTGGGAGTTAAACTGCATGGCAATTTCTTTTGTTTTATCTGTCGAGCCAGTATCCACAATTATTATTTCTGATACTATGCCATTTACAGAACTAAGGCAGTCTGCTAGGAAATCCTCTTCATTTTTTACAATCATACATAATGAAATGGAAACTTTATTTTCAAAGGTTGAAATTTGTTTTTGCAATTTTTGCAAAGCAATATTTACCAATTTGCTATTGGGATTATTCCGCAGAAACTCCCTTGCTGATTTAATTGCCAAATGACTCATTCCCAAATTCACAAAGCAATTGAGAATTCTTGTCATTATAATTTCACTTTTTACAGTAATTTGTTGATTTTCTAAAGATTTTAGTGCGTAATTAAAGTTGTCTAAGGCTTTGTAATAATTTGCATTTTGATAAAATGATTCACCAAGCATATAATATATTATTTGTGCAAAATATATATAATCTAATGAATTGGGGTGCACTTCAAGAAAATTTTGATTTACAAATAAGCAATAAATCTGTTTCAGAACTAATTGTAGGCTATCAAATCCACGAAAATTTAGATGCATGTAATTATCAATATCTTTGAGTTTCTCAATATTATTTTCGATAATCAAAAAATAATGATTTACTTTATTATTGTTTTCTTGCCCTAAATTTAGTTCAATATATTTTAAAAATGATTTTAATTCCATCATAATTTACAGAAATAATTGTACCATTTATTTAATAACTTTCTTCATTACATTATAAACTAGTTTTATCGGTACTAATGGCATTAATCTTGAGGTCATTTTATTAACAAATCCGGTAGTTATTTCTCTTTTGCCTGCAAACATTGCCTTGAGAGCCATTTTAGCTACATCCTCAGATTTCATAGTATATTTAACATTATATAGTTCAGCATTTTTATTTGTATTTGCTACTTCAAAGAAATTAGTTTTAGTTGAGCCAGGATTCACATTTGTAATAAATACATTACTGGCTTTTAGTTCATCATATAATGATAAAGTAAAATTACGTACAAATGATTTGCTTGCAGAGTAAACCCCAAAATATGGAATTGCCTGAAAGGCTGCTGTTGATGCAATATTCATAATATAACCATTCTTTCTTTTTGCCATTTGGTCAGAAAATAACTTAGTCAATATTGTAAGGGACATTACATTTAGTTGTATCATTTCTTCGATTCTATTTACATCGTTTTGGTAAAATTCGCCTAAAAGTCCAAAACCACTATTATTTATCAGGATGTCAACTACAAGGGATTGTTGGTTGATCTTATCAAAAAGTTGAGCAGCGGATCCATTTTGGGATAAATCAACTGTGTGAGTAAGAACTTTCACATTAGTAAATTCACTCACTATTTCATTCATTCTCTTAGTATTTCGGCTTACTATTATTAGATTTATACCTTTTCCTGCTAACATTTTTGCTATTTCATATCCAATTCCTGATGTAGCACCAGTAATTAATGCCCACATTTTTTTCCTTTTGTTATATTAAAAAA
>CAYUZZ010000298.1:0-3740 GCA_964449505.1 uncultured Hyphomicrobiales bacterium
GAATAAAGCTATACTATGGCTTCATTATTTTTATAGTAGCGGATTGCACACAATATGTTTAATCAAACTCTCCCAAAGAATGAATCCTTAATAGAAAAATATTATCGTTACTGCCTTGTATCTCAAAAATATTTTGAAGATGGAAATTTTGATTCTTGTATACATGTTGCTAATAGAACATCACATTTTCACGAGATTAACAACAACCTGGTTCATCTGATTTTCGCCCATGCTGCGCTTACGGATTTAAAAAATGATAAAAATCTTTACAAAGAGAAAGTTATCAAGCACCTTGATTTGGCAAAACAAAAACCGTTTATACCTGAAGAAGTTGATACTAAAAAATTAACAAGTATGCTTTTAGATAATATGAAAGAGTTGTATAAATTTTATAGTCAAACTATCCCTTCCTTATTTATTCAAGAGCAAATTGATACAGCAAAAGAATTAACTGACTTCTTGTATAATGTTGCTACATCAATAGAGCAGTTGCAAAAAAGTTTAACCATGCAATATGACTCTACACAAATAGAGGAAGTACCTTCTGAAAATTCACAAAATATCAATAATTATGATTCTATAAGCCTTACTACACACTTATTCTGACACTTTCTTATTTAAGAGCCATGAAAATAATTATAATCACAAAAGTCCATAGAATTTTGTGATTATTATAACATAATTCTATGGACTTTCTGTCGAAATCTATCAAAACGGACATATGGCATACTACTGACATAGAGTCGCGTTCAAGAGTACGTAATTTTATATAATCCATCATAATTAAATATTGTTATGGTAACATCTCGAAAAAATCAGCTGAAGACATTATGATCATACAAAAATTAAAACTCCTTGGTCCCGCCTTGCTCTTCGCCGCAGCCGCCATCGGAGCTTCGCATTTAGTACAGTCCACTAGAGCAGGAATGGATTATGGCTTGAAGCTGCTGCCTATTGTATTACTTGCCAATATTATCAAATATCCTTTTTTCGAGCTGGGACAAAGATACGTTGCCACTACCGGAAAAAATTTATTGGAAGCTTACTCTGAGCACAGCTACTGTTTTGTGGCAATTTACATTGTTCTTGCGCTGCTATCCTCTATTACGACTATTGCAGCCGTAAGCTTTGTTAGTGCCAGTTTGTTGGCCATAATGTTTCCTGATGCAGTTTCTGTGGCAATATTACAAGTTATTATTTTATTAAGCTGTGCCGCTATTATTATTATTGGTCATTATCGCACGTTAGAATTCACCATTAAGCTTTTACTATTGGTACTGGCACTTGCCACCATCACTGCTGTTATTCTAAGCCTATTTAATATTGGGACAATGGCAAAGCATACGTCTCCAATTTTTACCGCCAGTACATTAGCTTTTATTGTAGCCCTAATGGGTTGGATGCCGGCCCCTATGGAAGCGTCCATTTGGACCAGCATTTGGACTCAATCTAATGCCGAAAGCAAAAAGCTGCCATTAACTTTAAAAAATACACTTCCAACATCACGATTAGCACCTCTGGTATGTTTCGTTTTTTTGCTAGTAGTTTGACTGCTACTTTTGTTTCATAAATTTTTCAATTAATAATAAAGTAGGAAAAAAATGAAAACAAAAGAATTAGCATTAACAATGCTTGTATTATTAGCAATGAGCAGTTTTGCTCAAGAATCTGAAAAAAGATTCGGATTTGAACTAAACAGTGGAGTTTCAGTGGCAACAAAGAAAATTGATGGTGCAAGCATGAACCCAGGATTTGGCTTCGAGGGTACTTTACATTATCAATTTATGACGCATCTAGGAGTATATGCAGGATGGGGATGGAACCGGTTTGGTGCGGATAAATCTTTTGCTGGAAATGACGTTTGCTTTGAAGAAACAGGTTATGTTTTTGGACTAAATTTTAAACATCCAATTGGCAATTCTAAATTGGCTTATTATGTTAGAGCAGGTGGTTTATATAACCACATCGAAACAGAAATTGCCAATGGCGATATTGTTAATGATTCTAAACATGGATTTGGATATCAGCTCGCAGGTGGTTTGGACATCAATTTAGGTAAAAACTGGAGTATTACACCCGGTATTAAGTTTAATTCATTATCACGAAACACTAAATATGAAGGAGCTACGAAACAGCTTAATTACCAATATATATCTGCAAGAATTGGAATTGTGAAAAATTTTTAATAAATCTGCTATACAACGGGGATATGTTGATTCGGATGCATATCCCCCTCACGGGTTGAATCGAATGAATATTATTAATAAAGTTATTATGAATAGAATTAGTATATTATTTTTTAGTGAATTTATAGCGCTAGCAAATCTGATGAATCCTGATGAAGTTGTTGTTTGCTTAAAAATAATAATTGCCCCAAGAGAATTGCAAATTAACAATACTTTTGATGCAAGTAATGAATATTGGAAACTTAAGTACCATTGTAATAATGGTATTGGAAAAATTTATTTACATTTGTGAAAATAATTTAATGATGAAATTTAGAATAATACATGATTTTTCATTTGCAAAGTTGTTAAAACTGATGATTTACCTCTCGCTAGGTCTTCAGCTTATAATAATCTCCCAAATTTATTTTTTTAAACCCGAATTATTTATTGACCCCATTTTTCTTATGATCCGGTTTTTCCGGGGTACGCTATTATCTTTTCTGGCAACAGCAATTTTAATATATCCTTATTTGGTGTTTATTCACTTCATGAATAGAAAACTAACATGGAAAAAATATCCATTCAGGAGGCTTTACATCCAATTTCCGTTGGCTATTATTTCAGGATTAATAATCACCCCAGTAATTTTAATACTGGCAGGTTTGATGTTTAATATGGAATATGATAAAATCACATTGCTTAATAATGCATACTACCTTGTCATTCTAAGTTTATTTCTTATGATTATTTTGGAAGCATTTATATACTTAGAGGAGAGTTCAATTGCAAAAATTAAAGCCGATAATTTTGAAAAAGATCTAATTCTTGAGACAACCAATAAAGCAATACTTGAAGCAAAAGCTCAAATAGAAGAGGAGAAAAACAAAGCAGCAATGCATTTGATTGAACAAGGCAAAATACTAAACCTTAATCTGGAACAGGAAATCAGGAAAAGAGAAATTTTAGTTAAAGAGCTGGATGAAAGTAAATCTCAATTAAACAGTATAATGTCAAACCTATCTGGGGCAGTCTACCGATGCTATTTCGACGAGCATTACACAATGAAATATTTAAGCGAAAAAATTTTTGATATTTCAGGCTATCACGCATCAGTATTTATTGAAAATGCTGAACATGCCTTTTCCGTAATTATTCATCCCGATGATCAGATATTTTGCAGACAAAGCATTCAAAAAGCTATTTTGCAAAAAACCAATTACGAGTTTGAATATAGGCTTATTCATAAAAACGGACAAATTGTATGGGTAAGCGAGAATGGAAAGGGAATATACAACGACAATGATGAACTTACTTATTTAGACGGGATTATTATTGACATAAGCCTTCGAAAAGCTGCGCAATTTGCTGCTGCGGAAAGTGACCGAAATTATAAGGATTTGATGAATTTTCTTCCTCAACCCATTTTTGAGTTAGATATCAAAGGTCACATTCTCTTTACAAACAACGCTGGTAAGGAGTTTTTCGGAATAACTCTTCCTATAAACAATAACTTTAAGCTATCTGCCCTTGATTTCTTTATCGAAGAAGATATTCCCCGGGTTATTGAGAATA
>CAYUZZ010000299.1:0-3731 GCA_964449505.1 uncultured Hyphomicrobiales bacterium
AATTAAATCATAAAATTTAATTGAACAATTTAATGACTGATTAACTTTTATTTGATAATTAATGTAATTTTCAAATTTATTTACCTTTATACCAAATGAGTTTTTAGCATAAATCAAATCATAATTATCATAACTTAGTTTTGGAAATATTGTTGTATCCTGCACAATTGGATAATATCCATTTAAATTTGCATTCCAATCACAAGCTCTTATGCATTCAAATTGACCACGTGGATTAATGATATATTTCAAATCACATGTATCACCAGCAAAATATTGGTTGCTCGTTTCAATTGTTATGCTACCACCATCCAAACTATAACATACCTTTAAGGATTCCCAACAACATACTTCATCACCACAACTTTCCCATACTACAATTGTATCTAAATCATTGATTCCATCAAAAACATAATATTCCCATTTAGCAAAACAACCTCCTAGAGCAACCCTATCGATATCGATGCATAAAGTATCATTTTGTATATGATCATAATAACTCCTATTATCAGGATCCATTAAAATGGCTACTAAAGCCCATTTATAAATACTATCAATATTACAATCATCACATTCAGGTGATTTCAATTCCATTCTGAGAATTTGTAAGTCTTGTCTAGTATATGGAGGATTTGCAATTTTTCTTCTTGTATAAGTTACAAGAACTTTACAATCAGGACAACATGGTATTGAATATTCTCTCTTATTATATGGTACTACCCATTCATCGTGAAATTGATCGGGATTGCAGGGTTTAAGATTTTCTTCAATACAATAGCTTTGTTGGGTAATTACACAAGGTTCGTCATCATATTCAGATGAAAATAATTTTATTTGTACTTTATAGACTTCCCCAATATTAACACAAGTATTAAATGAAGATATATCAAAACTATCTAATGAAAACATTGTTGGTGGAATAACACTAATAGAATTTGCACCATAAGCAGTATCTATTGATGAACTAAATTCTATTAAACTAAAACAAGAACGATATGTTTCATTTATTTCAAAAGAATGTTCAATAAAACATTGATTAGAATCACATAAATATGAATTTTGTTGTGATACCAAACCCAACCAAGTAAACTTACTTTCTGGACAAGGGCAAGCATCCTCAATACATATTGATTTGCTTAAATTAAATAATGCAACATCAAAATCGGTTGTATTATCTAAATATCCACCTGCTATTATCATTTTGGAAGCATGACTGTATCTTAAAGCATTTCCATATAGGTCCAAACTATCTGACAAATAGGAAAGTTCTTTCATTGATGATTCATAATAATTGTTTATAGATAATGCGCCTACCATAATATTTGATATATTTGAGTTTCCAGTAAAGTTGTTTTCTAATAGCCCATAATAATTTGTTAATTCTGAATTTGTTGACCCAACAAACAATAATGAATTACAAAATTCATCAAAATCTAAGTCATTAACTCTACTTTTTACATCTCCTCCAATATAACTTGAATATAGAAGGTCATTCCCAATTTGAGAATTAAATTTAAAGGCAGAAATAAATCCTTTATGATTTAAACTGTGATAGGTTGAATCAAAAGATATTTTCATTGGGATAGAATCTATACTTGTAAAGCCGCCAATAAATATTGTATCGTTATGAAACAAAATTGCTCTACTACCATCAGTTGTATCACTACCTAATACACCAAAAAAACTGTTATAATCAATATTCAAATTATTTGAATCAAAGCTTATTTTACTTATAAAATTACTTCTTGTGCCTAAGGTATTGAAATTATCATAAGAGTTTTGCGTAGATGCAAAACTTGTATTGTCACTTTTTGTAATTCCAGTTATATATAAGTTTCCATTTGAATCAAAATCAACATCTCTTACTTCCGTTGTAGAATACCCACCAAATAGTGTCGAATACTTGATACCATATTGCCAACTACCAGAATTTTCTAAATAAGTAATAAATCCAACGCTGGTACTTGGACTAACTGTTCTATTTTGACTATTGATAGCTTTATACTCATAAAATGGTGTGCTTTGGTTGCTTTCTGCTGAGCCAGTTACTACAATATCATCTTCAATCACCTTTATTGAGGCAATTTGATTTGATGTTGTGTTTCCAAGAAATGATGAATACATTAGATTCTCACAAGATAAGTCTAATATTGTAACGAAGTTACTTCTTTGTCCAATTAAATTTGAATAATTCTCGTTTTGTAATGGAAAATCATTACTTTCAGTTACACCACTAATATAAATATAATCATTGGCAACATCTAATTCACCTGAAAAATCATCTGCTGAACCACCTAAAAACGTTATCCAATTATGTGAGTTATTTTTAAAATCTTTTGAACCAACGATTATATCATAAGATGCAGTGTAGGTTCCAAGATTAGCTGGGAAGGTTGGTGAATTTGTGTAGCCACAGAAAATTGCATTGTCACTGCTATCATAATCTAAATCAGTTAGTATTTCATTGCTATTATCACCTGAATAAAAAACTTCTTGTAATTTCACAATTGGGTCAATAATTAGTTTTTTATCAGTATCATATTTTTCAATGTCAAATCCTAAAATATTATTATTAATTTTATAAGTTCCATCAATTATTTCTTTATCATTTTTGGAATCTAATTGATAAAAAGTTAGTCCACTTTTTACTATATCCTTCATAGAGGTTTCTAAAATCAAATCTTTATTAATAAGCTTATTAGATTTTGTTCCATTTATTTTCAACTTAATAATATCTGGATTAATTTTAGCTTGTACGATGAAATCATATCTAAATTCCCCTTTGTCAAAATATGCTTCAAAATCAACTCCGTCCCAAATATTATTCATTTTAAGTGTTTTATACATCTTAACTTTCTTTATTATTGACTTGTTCTTAACAAAATTAATATTCATGTCAATTTCATTAGACTTGGTTAAATTGTTAATTTTACCATCAACAAACTTCAATTCAATAGCATTTGCTAATTTTCTTGAATTGTTCTCCAATTCGCTTTTTGAAATTTTGTCAAATTGTTCAAACATCATTGAATTCTTTGTTATCCAAACCCTTAAAGATTTAGTATTTGCCATAAATAAAACTTCCTCTGGCCATTGACCCTTGTTTTCAATAAAACCTTGCTTATTAGCAAGTTGCAAGTTTTGAGAATTTTCAAAACATCTTAATTCAGAATTCATTACATTTAAAATTATAAATGCAATTACTATAATTCTAAAATACATAACGTTACCTTAATTTTTTTTAAAAATTTATTAATTATTTTTTTGCAACGTCAATAACGTTGCTTGCATACAGCATCCCAAAATAATTGGGAAGAAGCAGAGGTCAGGGCATAGTAATCCGCCAAGAAAACTTCCTGACCTTTTTTTATTTATATATGCTGATTGGTTGTTTTGATAAAAAATTAATCATATTATGTTTTAATTTATCAAATATTTATTCAAACCTCCATTTTTTTTAAAATATGCAATTTCATATTTTTATAATTTAACAGTTTTGTTACTTATATTGATATTAGAATTTCTTATATTGACAATGTAAACACCCGCAGGCAATTCACTGATGTTGAGATTAAGTTCTTCAAGATTACTATTTATTTTAATATTTGAAAAAGTTTTATTGACAAGACCTTCTTGATTAATGATCTTTATTTCAACTATTTCATTTTCCAAATTGCTTATTGTTAGTTTTAGATTGCCATCAGTTGGGTTTGGAATAATTGATATATTTG
>CAYUZZ010000300.1:0-3702 GCA_964449505.1 uncultured Hyphomicrobiales bacterium
AATAATATAAATATAGTGCATGAACTTGAGAATTTAATTTATGTAGTAAATAAACAAAAAGAAAAAAATAACGACAAGGTTTAAGTATGCTCCTTGATTCAAATTATCTTGGCTTGAATTTAAGAAGCCCCATTATTTTAGCCAGTTCGGGTTTGACCGATAATCCCGACAAAATAATCAAGGCTTTCGAATGTGGAGCGGGTGCCGTTGTAATCAAATCCTTATTCGAAGAACAAATTGTAGCTAATATTCATAGTAATAAATACCATGAAATTAAGGACTACCATAACTCTTTTGAATTTGCCGAAAAAATCGGCAATGACCAAATAATGGATAATTACATATCATTGATCAAAACTGTCAAATCACAGGCTGAACATCCCTTAATTGCTAGTATCAATTGTGTAAGCTCCGAAGTTTGGTACTATTTCTCTCTGAAGCTCGAAGATGCAGGTGTTGATGCTTTGGAATTGAATATTTCAATACCCCCGTTGGCGGAATATACTTCATACGAAAGTTTAATTGCTAATTATATCAATATCATAGAGAAGGTTATTTCGAATGTTAGTCTGCCAGTATCAATCAAATTACCCCCATATTTTCCAAATTACAAATTGTTAATTGATGCTTTCCAAGAAATTGGGGTTAGTTCAGTTGTTATGTTTAACAGATTATATGCACCTGATATTGATATAGAGAAATTAGAGCTTCTTTCCGAAAGTCATCTTTCTAGCTCTTCTGAAATTGGAAACTCACTTAGATGGATTGCATTACTTTCCGATTCGGCAAAATTAGGAATATCGGCGGCAACAGGAATTCATACTTCAAGTGATATTATCAAATTATTACTTGCAGGTGCAGATTCAGTTCAGATTTGTTCCGCAATTTATTTGAAAGGATATGACTATATAGCAATCTTAAATGATGAAATTGCAGCATGGATGAAGAAAAAAGGATTTAATTCGATCAATGAATTCAAAGGTTTGATTGCCAAAGAACATAAATACACTGCTGACTTTGAGAGAATGCAGTATATGATTAGAAATAAGTATTAATTATTGTTCTCCTCTAAAAATTGCAATATGCTGTTTGAATCATCTAAGTCAAGGATTTTTTTTACGAGTCTTTTGGAGGATTTATATTTACTATTGATTATTCTACTTTTTAACTCAAGGAAAATAGAAGGAGCAACTGAAAGCTCGTCAATTCCCAATCCAATTAACAAGTTAGTTGCGGCAGTGTGACCTGCTAATTCCCCACAAATTGCAACCCGTATATTATTTTTGTGTGCAGATTCTACTGTCATTTGAATTTGCTTCAGCACTGCTGGATGAAATGAATCGTATATATCGGTAACCAAATTATTTTCACGGTCAGCGGCTAAGGTATATTGAGTCAAATCGTTAGTTCCAATACTAAAAAAATCACAATTCTTCGACAAGATTTCCGATATCAAAACAGCAGCAGGTGTTTCAATCATTATTCCAAATTTGATTTTTGTATCATATAGTATTTCCTGATTATCAAGTTCATTCATACATTCTTTAATAATAGTTCTTGTTTTTGTAACTTCATTCAAAGAAGTTACCATTGGAATCATTAATTTGATGTTTTTTAGAACTGACGCCCTTAGTATTGCTCTGATTTGATGTCTGAATACATCATCCCTTGCCAATAAGAATCTGATACCACGAAAGCCAAGAGCAGGGTTTGTTTCAGTATATGGTATTCCTTCCGAATATTTGTCACTTCCAATGTCGAATGCACGAATTGTTATTTCATTGGGGTAAACTATTTGTGCCAATTTGTTATAAATTTGGAATTGATAATCCTCATCAGGAATTTTGCCATAATCCATTATCATAGTTTCAGTTCTCATCAACCCTATACTTACACTGCCAGTTAGCATTGCTGTTTCCATTTCATCAGGTTTATCAGCATTAATTGATATTATAATTTTATGGTTATCAATTGTTTTAGATTCAACTGAAATCAGGCTTCCTAATTCTAATTTGTGTTGGGCAATTTCTTGACTTTTAATACTATATTGTTTTAAAATCGAAAAAGATGGATTATAATAAATAATACCTGAAAATCCATCTAAAACAATATTTGAATCATCTATTAGCAATCGGGTTGCATCTCTTACCCCTATAACTGATGGAATATCATAAGCTCGGGCCATTATGGATACATGAGATGCAATTCCACCAACCTCTGTGATAAGACCTCTAATACCAGCATCTACAAATTGTACTAAATCTGTTGGAGTTACATTATCTGCAATTAAAATCTTGCCTCTACTATCAGAATAATTAATATATAAGTGTTTCAATCTACTAACAAGTCTTTGCTTTATATGGTCTAATTCAATGCTTCTTTCCCTTAATATTGGGTCTTTGGAGTTTTTAAAAAATAACTTCTGAATTTCGAATTCTTTGATTACACTGCTTTCTGCCGAAAATCCATTATTGATTATTTTAATGATATTCTTTTTAATATAATCATCCTTGATAATTAGTAGATTTGATTCGATTATGGTTTTAATAGTTGAGTTTGAATTAATGACTTTATCAACCGCTTCCTCGAATTCCTTTCTTAGTTCTCGATAAGCAGTTTCTAGTCTGGCAATTTCATTATCTTTATCATTATTATCAATTATCTCATCTGGCATAACAGAAATTAAATCGTCAAGTACATAAGATTTTGCTACAATTATACCACCAGAAGTTGGAATTCCTTTCAGAATGCCAGAGTTTGAATATTGTTCTGTATTGGTAGAATTTTCCGATTCTATTAGTTTTTTCCACATACTATGGTTCTCCAAATCCATTATCAAACAGTACAGCGATATCCTCGACTGCCTCTTTTGAGTCGATTCCCTCTGCTCTAATTGTTAATTTTGAGCCAAATTCTGCTGCCAAAGTCATAACCCCAATTATACTTTTCGCATTTATAGTAAAACCATCTTTTATCAAATATATTTCAGAATCATATTTTGACGAAAGCTTCACAAGCATCGCTGCTGGTCTGGTATGTAGTCCAGCACGGTTTTTAATTTCAATTTCTCTTTCAAATTCATCCATTATTATCAAGTGTTAATTTTTGAGAATACTTTAATCTGTGATTTAAAATTTCATAATCTTTTACAAATTTATCAAAAAGTACAATAACTTCATCAAAATAATTTTTTTCAGCGTATCTTAAACTGTCAAAAAGCGTTCCAATGTTCAATATTATTTTATAATTACTTTCAATAGTGTCAATTAAACTTTCTGGAGCAAGTACCAAAATTCTCTTGCTAGTACTAAATGAAATGTATAAATTAACATCTTGTACTATTTCGGAATTTATTACCTTACAGCAAGAGTTTCTGATAGCCGAAAAATTTGAATTGTAAAGAGTAATGCTGTTAACTTCTATATCGAGTTTTTTGCCAATTACTTTTTCGATATCATCCTTTGAAATAACGCCAGGTCTAACTAAAATGGGGTTTTCGCCAACTAAACTGATTACCGTAGATTCTATTGAATAGTCGCATTTGCCTGTATCTAATATATATTCAATTTTTCCATTCAGGTCGTCGAGAACGACTTCTGCACAGTTCGGGGAAGGACGCCCCGATAGATTAGCGGATGTGGCTGCAAAGGGTTGTCCGATAATATTTGCAAATTCTAAAAAAAAACTGTTTGCAGGGAATCT
>CAYUZZ010000301.1:0-3664 GCA_964449505.1 uncultured Hyphomicrobiales bacterium
TGTATTATCAATTTTATTAAATTCTCTAAAATAAAGGTTTAGTCCGGATAAAGCTCTGTGCGACACAACTTCTTTTTGCCACTCTTGCTTGGGGAATGCATTGGGAGAAGTAATAATTTCGACCTGGTCGCCTGCCAATAGTCTATAATTGAGGTCATGAATTACACCATTTACTTTGCCGGTAACGCACTTCAAACCAGTCTCATCAGAAATCAAGAATGCATAATCAACTAAGTTGGCGCCATGTGGCAGGGAGATTGGCTTGCCTTCTTTGGTGAATACTGTTAGCTCTGAATCGAAAATATTAACTTTAATTGAATCCCAAATTATTTGTGAGGCATTGTCACCTTGCTCGTCAATAATATCCTGCATCCAAATTCCCCAATTTTCAATTTCTGTATCAGTAAAATTAAGTTCTCTGATTCTTCCACTTTTGAATGAGTACTTCGAGGCAAAACCTTCCTCAGCCATTTTCTCCATTTCTTCATTACGTATTAATAACTCTACTCGTTTACCGTCAGGTCCTATAAGTTCAGTATATAGTGATTTGTACCAATCAACTTTGGATTGTGATATGTAATCAATAAAACTGATAGAATTAAAAGCATTTGCAAGCACACCGTGAGCCCTGTAACATTCATGTATATCATTAGTATGAAGAATTATGACCATAGAGTAAAAATTATCAATGTCGCTGATAGATTTTCCATCCATTATCATTTTATAAATTTCATATTCATGTTTGTGAACTATTGATAAGGTATGTTTCAGATTATTTTGATTTAAACTGTTGTGAATCAAGTCAGAGAATACTTTAATATAATCAATGAAATCTCTTCTTTTGGTATTGAGGGCAGTGCGAATTGCTTCGTAATTTTCGCGGTCTTTGTAATAAAAAGAACGGTTTTCAAGTTCCATCTTTACTTTGGTAAGTCCCAATCTGTGTGCAATGGGAACATAAAAATTGAGTGTTTCAGATGCAATATTTTTTTGTTTTTGGGTTGTCATATAGTGCAAAGTGCGTAAATTATGGAGTCGGTCGGCAAGCTTTATCAACATTATCCTTACGTCTTTTACAAGTGCCATAAATAACTTGCGGTATGTAAGGCTGCGTAGCATATCTTTGCTAATGTTTTTGCCAATATTACTGCCATTATCTGCATCTTTTGTTATCATTTCAGAGGAAATTTTGGTAACACCATCCACTATATCAGCAATATCATCACCAAACAAATCCACAATCTCGGATTTAGCTAATCCTTCCACATCTTCAAGCGTATCGTGCAACAGGCAGGCAACGATGGAATTAGTATCGTGGAAAGAAAATTCATGCAATAAAATCAGGGCAACATTTAAGGGATGGGTATAGTACTGATAGCCCGATTTGCGAAGTACTCCCTTATGTTTTTCCACACAATAATAGTAGGCTTTTGTAATTAATTCTATATCGAGTGATTCGTCGGTCTTACGAATTTCGTTAATCAAATACTGGTAGTCATTCTGAACGTCTTTACCAAAAGGACTATTCTCGTCATAAATCAATTCAAAGTTAAATAAATATTCCATGTTTATATTTATCGATTTTCTAATATTCAGACAATTTATAAATTTATATAAGTTTTATTTTATATTTTTAAACTTATAAATAACAAAGATAAGTAATAAAAATTAAAATGGAAATTAACAGAAGAGATATTTTGAAATTTGCTTTGATGACACCACTTGTTATGACTGCATGTAAGACTGTAGAAAATACAGTAGCAGCTACTAAGAATGGTGTGATAAAGCCAAAACGAATTGTCAAAGGTTCTACTGTTGGTATCATTGCACCTGGAACTAATGTTCCAGATCCAGACGATATAAGCAAAGCAATTGAGGTATTGGATTATTTCGGATTAAAATATAAGGTTGCGGCAAGTTTGGAAAGTGGAACGGGATATAAAAGCCGTACTCCAGCAGAAAGAGCCCAAGATTTCAATAATATGTTCTCTGATGGGGAAATTGATGCTGTTTTTTGTATTAGGGGCGGCTACGGTTCATCGCAAATATTAGATTTGATTGATTATGAATCTGTGCAAAGTCATCCTAAGGTCTTTCTTGGATATAGCGATATTACTTCTATGCATACAGCCATTTTCAAAAAGACTGGGCTAATTACTTTTCATGGTCCTGTTCTTTTATCTCAATTTACGAACTATACTTTAGAGAATTTCAACAGAGTTTTTTTTGAAGATGATGAATATATCAATTTGAATAATCCATCTCAGAAAAATGGATTAAGAGAGCAATTTCACATAAGAACAATACAATCTGGAATTGCAACAGGTAGGTTGCTCGGTGGTAATCTTTCCTTAATCAGCTCACTATCAGGTACAAAGTATCAACCTGAATTTGCTGGGGCTATAGTTTATTTGGAGGATGTTGGTGAAGCACCGTACAGAATTGACAGAATGTTAAATCAACTAAAAATGTCGGGTATCTTAGATGGAATCAATGGTATAATCTTTGGTAAGTGCGAAGATTGCGATGCCGGAACCTCTCAATCTACATGGGATTTATCACTTGGTGAAGTTTTAGATAACTACATTAAACCATTGAAAGTGCCATCTTTTTATGGTTTAATGATAGGGCATACAAGCAATCAGCTTACATTGCCGAATGGTTGTCTTGTAGAAATTAATGCTGACAAAGGTAACGTGAAACTAAAGGAAAGTCCTTTTGCATAATTTTGATTGAAAAGGGCTAAATAAGTGTCACTTATAATTTGGCAATCCATAATTTCCATATTTCGGGAGTATGTCCAATTGCTGAAAGATGAGCAAACCTTGTTATTGGTGTCCTGAAAAGAAGCGGATTTGCAAGCAGTTCATCTTCCAAATTATAAGTCATATATTTCATATTTTTTGCTCTGAATTCTTTACCATCGGTATCTATCAAGTCTTCAAGGGCAAAACTTCTGCAAATGCTACTTAGCTCTCCCCTGCTAATTGCTTTTTCGGTCAAGTCTATGAACTGGGTTTTAATTCCACGTTCCTTAAAAAAGCGTATTGCCTTGTTTGTATCCGAACATTTTTTGGTACCGAAAATCTGTATTGTAGAAGCCATAAATTTATACAATTAATTCAAACAATATCTCAATCTATATTTGCACAGGTAAAACTACGAATATAAGTAAATCCCAAATTGCATGCGAAATTATCCCCGGCACAACAGTACGGAACTTGGAATATATCAAAGTCCAATGAATGCCAAGTACTAATGCAGCAATCAACAACATTGGGTTGAATGACCAAATATGAACAAAAGTATAGAGGAATATGGCAATTGCAGTCGCAATTTTGATGCCGAACTTACCAATCAATCTTTCATGTACAAATCCTCTCCAGAATATCTCTTCGGCAGGAGCAATCAAAAATACGAGTAGGAATGAAATGATATATGGCGAAGCTTGTGCTCTGGTTTGATAAATTGCTTGAATTTGGGGCAGTGTCCATTCAAAAAATGTGGCAAAAATCCAAACTCCAAGCCGTGATAATCCGTACAGCAGAATAGCATGTATCAATCCAAACCAAACATGTTTCCATTCGAAGCGGAACATTTCCTTCAGCCTGCCTTTTTCGCTGATTAATGTAAATATAGACAGTGAAAATGCGGCAATACTCAT
>CAYUZZ010000302.1:0-3655 GCA_964449505.1 uncultured Hyphomicrobiales bacterium
AGGGAGTCTTATGAATTTTGTAAAATTTTTTTTAGCTTTGACTATTGCAGTTGTTTTAATTGCACCG
This sequence comes from uncultured Hyphomicrobiales bacterium, assembly GCA_964449505.1. GTDB lineage: Bacteria > Bacteroidota > Ignavibacteria > Kapaibacteriales > UBA2268 > JBDHXE01. The sequence continues at coordinate 68 of CAYUZZ010000302.1, forward strand.
CAATCAACATTTTCTCAAAATAGAATGGATGTTGGTGGCGAACTATCATTAGCAATGCCTATGGGTGATTTTGGCGATGGTTCTAATACAGGTTTTGGATTTACAGGTGTATTTACCTATCATCTTGACCCGCAATTGGCTTTGATTGGTTCTATTGGCTATATTTCTTTCGGTTCTAAGGTTGATGGTATTTCTTTTTCGACAATGCCAATCAATGCTGGTGTTCATTATAAATTCAATCCTGGACAAAAGTTTCAACCATATATTGGTGCTGAAACTTTGTTCTTTATGAGTTCTTCTACTGTAGATCTTTTTGGGTTTAAATCTTCTGTTTCTTCAACTGATTTCGGATTTACTCCAATCGTTGGAGCAGCCTTCCCTATCAGCCCAAAATTAGAAATTAGAGCTAATCTGAAATATCATATCTTATTCACTTCAGGTAGCAGCACAACATTCCTTGGTATTGGTGGTGGCTTGCATTACGTATTATAATGGGTCATCTACTTTTAATAAAAAAGCCGGGCATAGTACCGGCTTTTTTATTAGAAATTTAATAATTTCCCTAAGGTAAATTATTATATAATTTTACTCTGAAATTTATTATATTTTTAGTTACCTTAATACGTTTACTACTATGTAAAATAACAAAAAGTATATTAAATGAAACAACTGAATGCGGATTTCATCAAAAGCGCATCAAAACCCGACCAATTTCCCAAATTGACATTGCCCGAAGTCGCATTCTCAGGTCGTTCCAACGTTGGCAAATCATCACTAATTAATAGTATCATACTCCAAAAAAATTTGGCTTTAGTAAGCTCCACACCTGGTAAAACCAAGTTGATTAACTTTTTTAATGTGGAAAATAAATGGAGTTTTGCTGATTTGCCTGGATTTGGATATGCATCAGTAGGTAAGTCGTACCGGGAGGAATGGAGAAAGCTTAATTTCAATTATCTTGAGAATAGAGAAAATCTTAGGTTAGTTGCTGCATTAGTTGATTCACGACACGAACCAACTGATACAGATTTGGGTTTGATAGAATGGTACGAAATAAATAATAAAAAATTCCTTATAGTACTCACAAAAAGTGACAAAATTGGTCCAACATTGCTCGAAGAACGGAAACAGCAATTCGAGATGTTGATTTCCCAATGTAAAAATGCAGTTGAGGTTCTCCCATATTCATCAAAAACTAACAGCGGAAGGGATGAACTATTGGCTATTATCAGAAAAAATATATTGTCATAGGATGTTTAAATGAAAGACTTCAGAGATTTAATTCAAGATTCAATTAATCAATCAATTTTAGTCAAACAGCAATTGTTAGAGAGTTGTTATAGTGATATTGACCAAGCAGGCAAATTGTTGGCTCATCAGTTAAGCATCGGCGGGAAGATACTTTTCTGCGGTAATGGTGGCTCTGCTGCCGATAGTCAGCACCTTGCAGCAGAATTAGTTGTACGGCTTCGTTCTAATGTTAACCGTCCAGCACTTGCAGCTATGGCACTTACTGTAGATCCATCTGTAATGACTGCCGGTGGAAATGATATTGGTTTTGAAAATGTTTTTGCTCGTTCGGTAGAGGCACTTGGTAGAGATGGAGATGTTCTCATTGGTATTTCTACTAGTGGTAATTCCGAAAATGTACTAAGAGCAATGGTAGAAGCAAAGAATAAAAATATGAAAGTGATAGGATTGCTGGGCGCAGGTGGTGGCAAAATTGCGGTGGAATGTGATATTGCAGTCATTGTACCGAGTAAAGTTACTGCCCGTATTCAGGAATCTCATATTCTGATTGGGCATATTTGGTGCGAAATGATAGAAGAAATACTTTTTCCTCATTATTTTGAAAATATTTAAAAAAATATTTTGTAGTAATTAAGAAAAGTAGTATTTTTGTAGTCTAATACGTGGCCGAAGTAGCTCAGCTGGTAGAGCAGCTGACTTGTAATCAGCAGGTCGGGGGTTCGATTCCGTCCTTCGGCTCACAAAAAAAGGGCTTTCTTAACTGAAAGCCCTTTTTTTATGCGGTTACCGGTATTTTGGTTTAATTCTTAGCTACTTTAGAAAAACTATATTTTTCATTCCCAACAATGAATTATTAATATTATAAAATGCCAAAAAGTAAGTACCATTAATGAGTTCCGCTATTCCACTTTTAAATTTAATAGTATTTTTGCTAGTATCAACATATCCATTCCATACATTTGATATAAACTTGCCTTCTTTGTTGAATAATTTGCATACATAGTTATCAACTTTATTGATGGGTTCAAACTCCAAAGTTAGGTTTGATAAATTATTGATTGGATTTGGAAATACTTTTATATCATTTAAAAAAGCATTAAATTTCTTTGATAAATCTGCGAAATCATACATGGAATGATTTTTTGTTGTCATTCAATACTCCCATTTACAAAAAATATTAATACAAAGCAAGGGAATAATTCTTAAATATTTTCAATTTTAAGTGAGTAGTTTTTGCTTCTTAATTGTCTATAACATAAATGAATGTTACCATTTTGAAAAAGTTTTTATGAAAATGCTATTTACATATATTTTGATTCTTTTAATTTCCTTATCGGGTTGCGATACTTGTGATATTGAAGGTCCTGATGGCGGAAATAATTCAGAGAAGATCTATTATACAGCAATTTCTGCAAATCAGGATATGCCATATATTTACTCAATGAATAAATCACTTGCAATCGCTGAAGAATTAATTAAAAACGCAATACTTTATTCTGCTCCATCCAATAATGGTTTTTTATGCTATATAAGCAAATCTACTAATCAAGAAAATGAACTTTATACTTACAATTTAAATGATGCTTCGAGGAATTTAATTACACGAGAAAGTCCAATTTTTAATATTAATAGTCCCGTAATATCTTCGAATGGTGCAAAGATAGCATTTAATGCCGGTGAACATAAATTTATTATTTTCAATAATGATAAAAGCAATACATTTAATTTGGTTAGCACTACTCTAAAAGATGCATCATCTTATTCGTTTTCGCCAGATTCTAAATTACTTGCATATCTCGAATCTGTTAGCGATTCACAAGTTAAAATTAAGATAATCGATGCTATCAATTTAGACCAAATAAATGTTTTATATGAATTATTTATGGATTTGAATTCTATAAGCAATGATTTTGGTGATTTATTCTCGTGGAATAAACTTTCCGATAGGTTGTTATTTTCTGTAAATCAAGCAGACAGTTCTTTTATTATGATTTTAGATATTAATACAAAAATCATACGAACAATAGGTTTTTCGTCTGCAGATATCAAATTTAAACAAGCTGCAATATCTCCTGACGGTAAATTTGTTAGCTTTGTAAATATAGATGGTAATGTATGGGTAATTTCAATTTCCGATAATAACTACCGCTTTTCTAAAATTACTAACTTTAACGGAATTAACGTAGCATCGTTACCAAAATGGAATTCAGTTGGAAATCAGATACTTTTTTCGATAAATGGTGGTGAGGACAACCCCACATTTAGCACTCTGCTAATTGCCAATATTGAATTTAATGAAAATTTGGTGCAAACTAAATCGATCAATATTGTGAGTAA
>CAYUZZ010000303.1:0-3649 GCA_964449505.1 uncultured Hyphomicrobiales bacterium
TTCTTGAAAGATGGTTTGAAAGATGTTATTATATCAATAAATTTGAATAACATAAAAATCCATTTCAAAGTTATTTTTACCAAAGTATCTCAAATTAATTTATATTTATTCGATTCCGATATTGAAGAAAATGGCGATTTAAGGAATATAACAGGTATGCTTTATACTGGATCACGAAAACTAAGATTACTTCAGGAAATTATACTTGGACAAGGGGCAATTAAACTTACTACATTGATTGGGAAAAAAATTGATATTCTTCATATTAATGAGGGTCACGCTGCTTTTGCTTTGTTGGAGAGAATTAACTTAATTTGTGATGACAATAAATTTGATTTTGAACAAGCTTTATCTTTTATAAAGAGGAGTAATTTCTTTACTACGCATACTCCAATTATTCACGGAAACGAAGAATTTGAAATTGAATTATTGGAAAAATATTTGAGAAACTCTGATTTGCTCCGGTATATTGGATTCGAAAAATTTATTGAATTGGGCAGTGTGCCAGATAATAAAAAATTTTCGATGACAGCTTTATCTCTTCAATTGTGTAACAAGTATAATGCTGTTTCGAGGTTACATTCTGTAACAGCTGCAAAAATGTGGAAGATATTAAATAAAAAAATTAAATTTAGTTCAGTAACTAATGGTATTTATATCAAAGATTGGATTGCACCTGAAATGGCTGATTTTCTTAGAAGAATTACTAATTCTGAAAGAATTTCTATAGAAAAATTATTAGAGTCAAAACAACAATTAAAATCCAAAATTGTTGAATTGTTAAATCAGAATTATTTTTTTAACAAATCAGAGTCATTGCTTAATTTATATAAAAACACTAAGATTGACCCAGAATCCATAATAATTGGATTTGCAAGAAGATTTGCACCATACAAAAGAGCCAATCTTATTTTTCTGGATATTGAAAGATTATTTGAATTGATTGATAAATACAAGGGAAAAATTATATTTATTTTCTCTGGTAAAGCACATCCTGCAGATGTTGATGGGAATTTAATCATCAAAAATCTGCTAAACAATATTAAAGATAATCATCTTGAACAAAATATCCTTTTTATCGAGAATTATGACATTAAGCTTGCCAAGATTATACTGTATGCTTCAGATATTTGGCTTAACAACCCAATCAGAGGGTTGGAAGCTTGTGGGACATCAGGTATGAAGGCTGCTCTAAATGCCGCCATTAACGTGAGTGTACTTGATGGATGGTGGGACGAAGCCTATAACGGTAAAAATGGATGGAAAATTGGGAATAGTGATATCAATAAACATAGTATTAAGAAACAATCTGCTATGGTTTATGATTTATTGGAAAAAGAGATATTACCACTATACTTCAATAATAAAACAAGTTGGGCTGAAATTATGTTAGATTCCATACAGACAGTTGTTGATAATTTTGGCTCTGACAGAATGGTTGCAGATTATAATAGGATTTTCTATAAATAAAAGTTTAATAGCAAATTTTTCAACAAATTCACTCGTTGTAAAATCAGCAAAGAACTTTATTTATTTCTTAAATTCTAAAGAAATTAAAGCTATTTGGAAAGTGATAAATAAAATTAGAACCAGTCTTTTTTCCTGAAAAACATAACAACAAAACCAGAAATTGAAACAGAACCCAGAAAAATGGCAAAAAAAGCATAATTTGAATTTTCGAGGCCATTAATAATATTCATACCAAAAAAGCTTGCTATCAAAGTAGGTATCATAAGGATGATAGAGAAAGATGTTAATATTTTCATAACTTGGTTCAAGTTGTTAGAAATTACAGAAGCGTAAGCATCCATCATACCGCTAAGGATATCACTGAAAATATTCGTAGATTCGAGTGCCTGTTTAAGCTCAATTTCAGCATCTTCAATTAATTCCTCGTCATAATCTTCTTTGAAATTTTTTAAATTCTTCAATCGATAAATAAGAATATCATTACCTTTTAGAGAAGTTGTAAAATACACTAGCGATTTTTCGATTTGGAGTAAAGTTTGAAGATCTTCATTTTTAATTGATTTCTCTAACTGAAACTCTGCCAATTTAATGTTTTGATTAATTTGCTTTAGATATTTCAAAAACCATACACTTGAAGATAGTAGGAGACGGAATACAAATTCAAAATTACTGGATATATTGATTTTTTTTCGAAGTGTAAACGAAATAAAATCTTGCAACATCTCGGTTTTAAAAAATGAAATTGTAAGCAGATATTCCTCATTAAAAATTATACCGATAGGTACTGTAGAGTAAGGGATTTTATTGTCATTAGTTTTGATAGGTGCCCTCATCAGAACTAAAAACCAACCGTCTTCATACTCAATACGTGGGCGTTCATCCACATCTTCAATATCGTAAAAATAAGATTCGGGAATACTTAACTCGTCGAGAATGATTTTTTTTTCGTTAAGAGTGGGCTCTTCAATGTTTATCCAGCAGTTTGGTTCGGAATTGGGTATAGTTACAAGACCGTCAGTAGTTTTCCAATAAGTAATCATATTTGCCTCCATAGAAATAAATCTAAGAGGCTTAAAATAATGACCTCTTAAATTAAATGTTTAATATTCGTGAGATAATCGTCCATTTTAAATAATTAAATTCCACAATAATTAATTTTTACAAAAATAGTTTATTTTTTTCAAAATATCAATACAAATTTTGATATATAATTTAAATTGTATATTTTAGTATTTATGCGACAGTAGCTCAGTTGGTAGAGTGTCAGCTTCCCAAGCTGAATGTCGCGGGTTCGAATCCCGTCTGTCGCTCATCAATCCATTCCATTGCCTGCAATCAATGAATATTATTTCCGATATTTAATAATTAAAAAGTGATTTATAATTAATATATTCTCATAATATATAATAATTTTGCTTATTTTTGAATTATGTGAAATGTATAACATAATAATTAGAGGATTGGTATGCCAATAACATTAAATGGGTCTGGATTAACCATTGAGAAAATGGTTGAAATATCAAGAAAGAATGGGGAAGTTGAATTATCAGAAAAATCTATTGAGTTAATAAAAAAATGCCGCAAACTGTTGGAAGACAAAATTATCAAGGGAGAAATAATGTATGGAGTTAATACTGGCATTGGAGAATTTTCAGAAATAGTTTTGAATGATGAACAAATAAAAGAATTTCAAAAATACTTAGTATATAATCATTCTGCAGGGATTGGCGAACCTATGCCAATCGAGTTTGTAAGAGGTGCCATGACATCAAGAATAAATGTTCATGCACACGGTAACTCTGGATGCAGACCTGATATTACGCAAACCTATGTGAATATGCTGAATAAAGGCGTAACACCGGTAGTTTGTCGTAAAGGGTCAGTTGGTGCTTGCGGCGATTTGGCACCTATGTCCCAAATTGCTTTATCATTAATGGGCGAAGGCGAATCTTTTTATGAAGGTGAAAGAATGCCCACAATTAATGCTTTAGACAAAGCTGGTATTCCAATTCCTGGATTGAAAGCCAGAGATGGTTTGGCAGCAATCAACGGGTCAAACTTTATTACAGCTATTTCTTCATTACAAATATATGACATTAACAGAATTTTGAAAATGGCTGAAATTGCTGCTGCAATGTCATTGGAAGCCTTATTGGCAAATATGAAACCCTACGACGAA
>CAYUZZ010000304.1:0-3630 GCA_964449505.1 uncultured Hyphomicrobiales bacterium
AGGAAACATGTTAGGAGCATATGTTCCTATTTGTTCTCTTATTGGAAAAAATAAAAGCATCTAAACATCAAAAGTAGTAAAATCATTATTCTACTGCCAAAAACAACCCCAAGGAATACAAATTACTTAATAGCCAATAACAAACAAATAACTGCTGCAAACATGGCAATACCTTCAATAAGTGCTGCTGCAATAATCATTGTAGTACGAATATCTCCAGCTGCTTCTGGTTGGCGACCACTTGCTTCCAAAGCTGCTGCTGCTAAACGTCCAATACCTAAACCTGCTCCAGTAACTGTGAAACCGGCGCCAATGCCGGCTGCTAAGTATGCTAATGCTGTTGCGTCCATTTTATATCTCCGATAATTGATTAAAATATAATAAAATAAAAATTAATGAGTTTCATGACTATGTTCTTCATGATGTCCAATTGACAAACCAACAAAAATTGCTGTCAGCACTGTAAATAAATATGCTTGAATGGTTGCCACCAATAATTCAAGGGCATACATAAATAATGAGAAGGCAGTAATTGCAGGGAACAAATATATAGTTTGGAAAAAGAACAAAATTCCGATTAAAGAAAATAATACTACGTGCCCTGCTGTCATATTGGCAAAGAGACGTATAGTAAGTGCAAATGGCTTAACTAATAATCCTACTATTTCAATGGGTATCATAATTGGTGCAAGCCAAACAGGTGCACCACCTAATAAATGCTTAAACCAAGCACCAACACCAGACACTTTCATTGCTGTTATATTTATTACGAGGAATGCAACTATTGCAAGTCCTGCAGTTACTCCAATTGCACCAGTTGCGGTATGCCCACCAGGTAGTAATCCAATTAAATTAAGTGCCCATATAAAGAAGAAAAGTGCCATAAAATAAGGTAATAAAAAGTCTGCTACCATTCTGCTCGGGATATTTGGCCTAACCATTTCATCTCGTACATAAATTACAATAGATTCAATGGCATTTTGAAAGCCTTGGGGTGCTTTCCCTGGATTTTTCTTGTACTTTGCGAATACCCTGTTGAAAATCACGGCTAATACTATGATGGCAATCCATTGAAAAACTACGAAGTTAGTTACTGACAAATTAATTTGAGGTGGATTACCCGTCTGATTATTGATAACCTGATGATGCCCGTGGTGCTCTGTTACTGTGTAAAGACCACTTTCTTCTACTCCCTTGTAATTCCAGAAAAAGTGTAATCCATTGTCGATGTAGATTTTGGGTAATTCGCTTACCTTGTTGGCACCAATTACAAATCCATCATGGTCGGACAAACCGCTAAGAAGCTGCATGAATATATTCTCTTGCTTTGCTTCTGCAGGGACTGTATGAGCATCGTGGGTGCTTAAGTTCGATTCTTTATGATTTTCCTGAATATTTTTATTCTGACTGTTAACAACTTCCTCATTAGAATTCGTATTGTTAAGACTCATTACATTCCCTTATTTATTTCACTTTTGTTGTAATTTTTTGTGCTAAAACGTTTATTTATGTATAATATTTCAATCATCAATAATACAAAATATGACAAAATGAACGTAATAGAGAATACAAATATATCAAATTTTAAGAACTTGAAAAACCAAAACATTAAGCCAAGCGAAACAATAAATCTCAAAACTACCATTAAATAGAATAATTCCATAAATGTCTGCCATTTTTTCTTCATAATCCATTTAATATAAATGAGGCTTATTATGGCATTCAGACTATTAAGAATTACTGCTGTCGCTATGTTTAGTATCATCAATCTTTTTTTTACTTTCTCTGTTTATTTGAAAAACTGTTTTAAATAAATTATACATACCTGCTACAAACCCGAATAATGCTAAAGATACAGTCCACCAAGGTGATGTTCCATAGCTTTTATCCAACCAATAATGCCCAATAAGTGCACCCATTAATATGGGAAGAAATGTTTCCAGACCCAAGCTTAAGTATTTACTCGACTCAAATAATGTGCTCCGTGATTTATTTATTAGGTTTTTCAATTTTTATTAAAAACCATTTTGTAAAAGATTCTTTACAATTTCTTCCATAAAAATATTCTGTGATATACCATACCAATCATCATCGGGAATTATTTTCAGTATCCCAAACTTGGAAACATCTTTCAGATTAGTGGCAGAACTGGTTAATTTGGACACTTCTTCGGGTCTAAATTCATTATCATAATCAATAACGAGTGCACTTGTTCCGAGTTCTAAAAATTTTAAATCTTTTCCAGGGATTGATATATCAAATAGTTTCCAAGGTATTTTAAATTTTAGAAAGTATCCTGTATCATTAAAGTTTGAAATTACTTTAATATTCTTGGCTTCAAATTTTTGCTCATTATTCAATTCATCGGTTGTGCTTAACTTACAGTAAGGTGGCAATTTTACGTAGTCTCCAGGATAAATGGAAAATTTATATATACCCGATTTGGGGGATTGGCGGAAATTGACTTTGTCATCATACTTCTCAGCGAATCTATCTCCGTTTTGGTATTGATTAACATCAATCCAAAGTTCTGCATAATCTACTATGCAAGTATCACAATTTTGGGTAACTATCAAATCATCAGTAATGTCGAGGGTGAAATAAATAAATTCTTCATCATAAGCTGATGTAATTCTAAACGAACAATCTTCATTACCTTGCCACCAATAAGCCCCCTCAAACACATTATCTACATTGTTTATATCCAAATCCTCTTTTATACCCTTGTAAATATGTCTTCCCCGGCTGTATGATGGAAGTACAAAAAATTCTCTTTCATAAATTGATTTATTATTTTTTAGCGAAATATACTTCTCCGAACCTTTCAAGTTCTCATAATTTCTATATTTTTCGTAAGTCAAATCGTTTAATTTTCTGGTAAAAAACTCATCATTCAAAATAAAGCTTCCATTGTCGTACGAATATCCATATATATCCCAGTTAAATTGTTTAATTTTCTTGGTAACATAGCATTTATTATTTCTAATAGCAACCCCAACCTCTAATGGTAGCTCCAAAAATTGCAATCTTTTGTGATGAACTTTACGAAAATATCCATCAATATCCACAAAGAAAAATATTTGCATATCCCTTGACCTGTCACCTGATAATCGCAAAGTAATGGCTACATCGTTATTTCCATCACCTGAGAAATCGCCCACATCGTAACCCCAAATAGTATAATCATCAGGTTGAGGAAGTTGTTTTTGGATATCTCCAATCATTGTTTCATCAAAATAATTTTCAAGTCTTTTTGCAAATTCAAGAAATTTTATTCCCGACTGCGAAAATGTGGAATATGCAATTGATAAGAAAATTAGTATTCTGATAAAATTTCTCATGGTTAATATTTTTCCGATATTAAATTATAAACTTCTTTTAAATCAAATTTAGGTCGAGGTCCAATTTGGGAAACTATGTTAGATGCTGCAAGTGATGCTAAGTGCCCGGCTTTAATTGGATTTTTGTCCCTGATGAGTCCAAACAGGAAAGCACCGGCAAACATATCACCTGCACCCGTAGTATCAATTGGGTTGGTTGAATATGCAGGCACTTTATAAATTTCTCCATTCCATTTAATAATAGAACCCTTACTTCCCAAAGTAATCACAAAATTGGGAACTAAGGCAG
>CAYUZZ010000305.1:0-3623 GCA_964449505.1 uncultured Hyphomicrobiales bacterium
AATACGGATGAATAAATGAGACCGCCTATTCCTTGTAAAGTAAGTAGTCCACCGAAGATTCCTTTTATAATTTATAAGGTTCTTTTTAAGCTAATAATAGATTAAAATTATTTCAATTATATTTGATTTCATTTTACGGTATGCTCCTTATTAGCGTGTTCATCAAGCCAGTATCCTTGTCGATTATAATGATGATGCAATTCAGATTCATAATCTCGATTTAGTAATGACACCTCACTAAACTCCGGCGATTTCATGATTGCCTCGCGAGAAAGATTTATAAAAACTTTGGACTCGTTCCAACTTACTCGGTCAATCCATTTCGGTGATATCAGTACGTTTTTTCCCCGCCACCAGTTTGTTGTATCAATAATTAGATAACGAATTGCCCAAGTTTCGTCATCTATTATAAAATCTTCGATATGTCCAATCTCACCATCACTGCCTTGTATGTGATAACCGTTCACTTCGTGAGTGCTTCGCAAATTGGGATCCCACTTTTTTTCATTATGGATTGGGCTTATAATATTTTCAGAGTCACGTAAAATATATGGATAAATTCCCCACATATATGGACCGCCCCAATACATCGGATAACCGTAGTATCCGTGGTAAACCTGCTCGAATTGTTGAGAGACAGGCTTATCACTATTAAGTGATGGCCCGTCTTCAATCTGTTTTTTATTTAAATTTACCGCAATATTTTCCTTATCTGTATTCACAGAAAGCAGTGCATACGGGGAAATTAGTACTTGTCTGCCAGTAAGCCATCCACCTGTGTCGGCAATTAAATAACGAATCGCCCAATGAAGGTCATCAAAGTAAAATTCTTTAACCTTTCCTATTTCTCCATCGATGCTGTCTAATTTGTAATTCTCTAATGTTTTGCCTTTATATAACATGATAGTACTCCTTTTGTTTTTAGATAAAGTTAATTATTTGAATGACTGTTTTCGAAACAGACATAACAGTTATTTTTTTAATCAAATACTCATCCATTATGTTGGATGATTGCGTAAAAAGTAAATATTTTACAGTCTTCATTATTCAATCTTTTTGTAGGTTAACACGTCAGCTTTTTTCATCAACTGTGAACTAGTTTCCGTTTGGGCTGCGCACAAGCAACCTCCAAAGATGAAGATGCATCCGCAAAGATAAATCCACAGTAACAATGCCATGATTCCGCCAAACGTTCCGTAGATAACGTTCAACGTGGCGAAATTTTGCAGATAGAAAGCAAACAGGATTTCGCTTACTAGCAAAAGAAATGTAGTGAAAAGAGCAGCTACCCAAACTTCGGAAAACCTAGTAGGCCGGAACGGGGCAAGTATGTAAAACATACTCAAGCCCAAAAAAGCAATAAGGAAAGGGATAAAATAGCTTCCAATATCATACAGCCAAGAAATAGAATCATTTGACCCAAAGAACCAATCCTTTGCTATTCTCATCATTATCGGCATTACTATACCCAGTATAATCATACCTGTTGTTGTACCGAGCAACACAAAGCTTCTGAGCGGTAGTCGCCACCAATTTTTGTAAACCGCAGTTCCCCAAGCATGGTTTACAGCAACTATTAGGGTAATGAAACATTGAAGGGCTGTCCATAACAGTATTACAAACGCAATTAAACTTGCTTGCTCTCGCGCATTGATTACATCAGTAATGGTATCAAAAATGTAGTTATACATTTCTCCGCTAATCGGGACATAACTTCCTATATAATAAATTATCTCTTTCCCGGCTCGTTCACCCTCAATAAAGGTCGAGGCTATAGTAACCAAGAGAACGATTAAAGGAAACAGAGAGAAGAACATATTGAATGCGAACGCCCCAGCCCACTGTACTCCATCAATCCGAAGAAACTTATTGAAGGCAATACGAAGAATTGTCCAAACATGGATTCTCTTTTGGCCAAAAATGTGAGTACTATTTAGGAGCGACACGAAATATTCCTTTGTTTTTTTGTTTTCTCTTTTTCATTATTTAATGTCTCTTCAAAATTTCTTTCAATTCAGTATTTTTATTTATTTTTAATAATTAACTAACTGGGGTATTCACTTCTCTCCAGCTATTGAATTACTCATAATTTCTTGATACTTAACCGGATTGTGCTTTACTGCTTGTTCCATAATTCTTTGGAATAACAATCCTCTGCTATTTGATTTTCTTCTATTATATCGAAAAATAAATTCCTCTAAATAGTTTTGTAACCTACTTGGACTTACATAATTTTGATGTGTCCCCAATAACCATCTTTTTAACAAAGATGCAACTCTATGAGCATTCGGTAACATTTGTTCTTCATTTTCTTTTTCTCCAAGCCTTTGAATTTGGTGATAATATCCTTTTTCAGAAACTCCACTATATCCTTTCCAACCATCTGTCGCTATCGTACTACCCAGTTCTATATTGTTAGTTATAAATTGTGTTAAATCTATTGCGGAAGCGGTTGGAACTATTTGTAATCGTATCCTTCCCGTACCTTTCTTTAATATTTCCACTGCAATAACGACTATGCTTTTGTTCTCGGAGCCTCTTCCTCTTTTACCCTCTTTTTTTCCTCCTACGAATGTTTCATCTACTTCAACTTTCCCGATTAATTTTTCCCTGTCAGGATTTACTGTCAATAATCTCAGCTTTTGTAGCCAAGTCCACGCTGTTTTATAACTGCCAAGCCCTAGTATTTTTTGTAACCCACTTGCACTCACTCCATTTTTTTGAGATATCATCCACCAAATTGCTCTAAACCATAATACTAATGGTTTATTCGTTTGCTCAAATATGGTTCCGGATATAGCTGTTGTTTGAAATTCGCATCTTGTACATATAATACGTTTTTTACTCCCTATCCAATAAGACTTATTCTTGCAACGAAAACATTCATAGCCGTTAGACCATCTCAGATAGATAACATATTGTATAAATTGTTCTTCTGTATTAAACATTTTCTCAAAACCAATTTGGTGCTCTGGTATTTCCATACCGGCAAATATACAAAATTACTTTACTGGACGATAGTGAATACCCCAGTTAAAATTATTTGTAATCGCAAACGTTATAAGGATTGATACCGAACCCGCAAGAAAAACGGGGTAAACTTTGCTTAGGTATAATCAGGTGTTCAGCTCTACTTGAAATTTGCTTAATGTTTTTTACTTCTATTAAGGATCAAAGAGGGAGCCTTAAAAGTATGCAAGAGCAAAAAGTGCATCTTTAACTAAACAATCGAGCCATAAAAATTTCAAAAGCAGGCTTTGACTAGACAGTTGAAACAAGGGAATATCACTTTGAATTAAAAATAAAAAAACAAAAAATTTAAGTTCTAAAATTCCGTTATGTTATATATTTTTGTTAGTTAATAATAAAGAATAATGAAGAAGACTAAAAACATGAATGAATTTTCAGCACACGAAATAAAAATAATTAAAAATGAGTTTGCAAAACACGCTAAAGGTGAATATAATACAGAGCAATTATCTAAAACCGAAAAATTTTTTGATAGAATTATCAAAAACAATAATGCAATTAAATTACTTGTTGATGTTAAAACCGATAAAATAGTGAACAGTAATAAATATGCACAAGAATTTTATGGTTATAGCGAAAGTGAATTGCACAGC
>CAYUZZ010000306.1:0-3619 GCA_964449505.1 uncultured Hyphomicrobiales bacterium
TATTAAAGATAAGATTCCAAAATTCTGGTGGTTTGCAAGTAGGCGAACCCGTAGTAGTCAACGGTGTAAAAAGAGGTTCAGTACTAAAGGTTCTCAACAATAATTCTTCCGTTTTAGTGTTTGCAAAACTTGATGACTACTCCGACATTAAATCTGATGCTGTTGCAAAGATTACCATCTTGGAAATAACAGGGGGTAAAAAAGTTGAAATTTTCCCCGGAAAATCTAACGAATTATTAAGTATTGAAAATGAAATGAGGGGTGAAACGCCACCTGATCTTCCAGAATTAATTAGATTGGTTGGCGAAGTATCGGGTGATGCTGTCAGCCTTGTAAGGAAATTGGATACGATAGCAAGTAGCGGTACAGAATTATTTGCAGATGGTAAATTTGTTGAAGACATAAAGTCCACGTTGCAAAACGCTAATGATATTACTGCATCTCTTAAATCACTTATTAATGATAATCAATCAAAATTACAAAACACGATAGACAATTTAAGTTCATTAATACGGGATTTGAAAGGTTTTCTTAATGATAATAAAGGCAATCTTAGCTCAATAATAAATAATGCTGATACTACTCTTCAAGATTCCAAAATTCTTATTAAAAAACTTGATATTACAGTCGGCAAGGCAGATAGTATGCTGGTAAATATTAACGGCTTGGTGTCGGATATTAAACACAAGGATGGCTTAACCAGCAAATTGATTTATGATAAAGATTTTGCTACCCGACTCGATTCTACTTTCGTTACTTTGTTTCAATTAATTGATCAAATTAGAGCCTATGGAGTCAACGTAAATGTGCGATTAGGTTCCAGACCATAGGAAACATATATGTCATCGAACCATACTTCAATAGGACCTGATATTTCTGCATATTTAGATGAGAAATTTTCATCTGAAGATGAGTTTCTTTCTAATCTTAGATTGCGTGCAAAAGAGGAACAAATACCCGAAATTCAAATTGCTCCTGCACAAGGGCTTATATTACAGTTCTTACTCAAATCAATAAATGCAGCAAATGTACTCGAAGTTGGTACATTAGCAGGGTATTCTGCTATTACAATGGCACGAGCCTTACCCATAAATGGTAATCTTCTTACAATTGAAAGTGAATTTAAACATGCAATATTTGCTGAAACAATGATAAAGGAGGCTGAGTTAGATTCTGTAATACAAATTCAAAATAGTGACGCACGAGAATTTTTGAAAGAATATAAACCCGAAAAATTATTTGATTTTGTATTTGTTGATGCAGATAAACCTTCTTATAAATATTATTTAGATATTATCACCCCAATGTTAAGGGTAGGTGGTATATTTGTGGCTGACAATGCATTTGCTTTTGGATTTTTGACTTCTTACAAACCCGAAAGAAATCCCAATGAAATTAAATCCATCCAAGGTTTTAATATTTATTTCAGAAACCATCCTCAATATTTTACAAGTATTATCCCCATCGGTGATGGAATGATTGCAGGAGTGAAAATTGAAAATTAACAAAATGTATTCGTTTTCTTTTTTGCTAATCTTATTTTTACTGATTAGCTTTGCTTGCTCAACTCCTCGTAAAACAGGTTTTGATTTGCAAAAGGAAATCTGGGAGAGCGAAAAAGCCATGAAAGGCGATTCCGAGCCAGAGCCAATTTATATGTCTGATGTAAAACCCATTGATTCAATTGATGTAAATAAAGTTATTTTTGATATTTATCGGGTAGAGCCTGAAGATTATCCAAAAGAAGTTAGAGTATTTGCACGGGTTTATGATTCATTGGGTAATTTTGTAACACATCTTGCTCCACCCTATTTGAAGGATACCAGTAAGAAGTATTTCACATCTGTTCGTGAAGAGTTAGGCAAAAACTATAATATAAGAAATGCCAGCATAGAAAATTTCAAGGTAAGAGAATACGGATCTGATGACTCGATGGCATATAATTTAGTGCTATCAGTAGATTACAGTGGCTCGATGGATGCAGTAATGGATGCGGTACAAACTGGCACAGAAATGTTTGTAAAGATGAAATTTCCATACGATAGAATCGCACTTACTTCATTCAACAAGGATTTAGATATCAAGGCACCTCTTAGTACTGATACTAATGAAATTCTTAAATACTACCGTGCTAACAAAAATAATAAGAAAGGTTTATTTTCTGCTGTTTACGATGCAGTATGGAAAAGTTTTGATATACTTGCAGGTGTTCCAAAGGAAGAGTTGAAAGTTACTGTTATTTTTACGGATGGTGATGATAATTACTCCAAAATGAATATTGATAGTCTTATCAAAAGGGCAAACGGCGAAAATCTTCATGTTTTTTGTGTAGCTTTTGGATATTCTGATGATCAAAATTTAAAAAATCTTTCTTCTTATACTGGTGGTAAATATTATAAAGCTCACTCGAAAGAGCAATTAATTGCTATTTTCAAAGATATTTATTTGAGTCTTCGTTACCATTACAAAATCACCTACATACCCCCTACCTATTGGGGTTTTCACAAGTTATTTGCTGGCTTGAACCTACCCCATAGAAACGATAGTTTGGTTGCAGAAGGAAATTATGATACAAGTGGTTGGCTTGCTCTTTCAGATACAGTTATCAGACCGATTTTATTTGATTTTGATAGTACGGTAGTAAAATTGGAATCCTATCCTATTCTTGATGAATTGGTGGATTTAATGTACACCTGGCCTAAATTACGGTTTGATATTCACGGACATACCGATAACGTCGGAACACAGGAGTATAATCAAGATTTATCTGATAAAAGAGCCAAAGCTGTGTTTGATTTATTAATTAGCAAAGGTATAGAAGAAAGAAGACTTCGTTATCGAGGATTTGGATTTTCCAAACCAATAGCTAATAACTCAACAGAAGATGGTAGAGCAAAAAATAGAAGAAGTAAATTTATTATGATAGCAATCGAATGTTTTCGTTTAATACCTATTTTATTACAGGCAAATTAAATGAAAAAGTTATTTCCAATTTACTTTCTATTTTCCTCATTTGTTTACGTATCACATTCCAATCAGGACAGTGTCAATTTTATTAACAAATATCAACCCATAGCAGACAAAATTATTTCATTTGCAATGAAAGATAGTATTGCTTGGGATAGACTCGCATATTTGACTGACGTCTTTGGACCCCGCCTAAGTGGTAGCGAAAGCCTTGAAAAAGCATTAGATTGGATGCTTTTGCAAATGAAAAATGACAACTTTAGTAATGTTCGTGAAGAAAAAGTAATGGTTCCGCATTGGGTACGTGGTACAGAAAAAGCTGAATTATTAGAACCCCGAAATGCTAACATACCTATCTTATTGCTCGGTGGATCAATTGGTACGACAAATAAAGGTATAAGCGCTGAAGTTATAGTAATTAATGATAAATCTGAACTAGATAGTTTAGGATCTGAAAAAATAAATGGAAAAATTGTTTTATTCAACCAACCATTTATCAATTATGGGCAATCGGTCCAATATAGATTTTATGGCGCTCAGTGGGCGGCTAAATATGGTGCAGTTGCAAGTTTAATTCGCTCTGTTAGTCCTAATACATCAAGAAATTTACACACTGGAATGATGGCATACTCCGATACGATTCCAAAAATTC
>CAYUZZ010000307.1:0-3603 GCA_964449505.1 uncultured Hyphomicrobiales bacterium
TTCATATTTAGTTTCTAATAGTGACAATAATCAATCAGATAGTACTGTGAAATCAATTGAAAGTATAGCACGTAAGAAGGCAACCGCTTTAGCGACAGTTGGACTGCAGGATAACAATTCATTGATTGAACTAAATTACTTTTATGATTCAGATTTCAAGCAATTTCCCAATTCATTTAAATTTGATTTTGAACCAAATGTAAGGAATACCGAGAACCTTTCGAATTTGTTCATTTTGCAATTCTCAAATGAGAACAGTGGTAATTTAAGTTATTTTGGAAATTTGTATTATAAAAATGAAAAAAAGTTGTTTAACCAAGATTTTGGAAATATCAGATATTTTCAGATTTCCGAAAGTATAGAGACTTCTTTCGGTACAAATTTCAATTTACTTTTTAACTTTTGGGATAAACAAAAGCCAATAATTTTAAATTTGAAATATGACAGACAAAGGCTTAATTTGAAGGGTCTTGATTTTTTCGGCAAATACGAATTAGAGAAAATAACTTTAAACCTATACCAAGATTACATTTTTGATGATATTTGGGAATTAGGATCTGGTGCAGGAATTTTAATTAATAATGTTCTGATGTCTGATGAAATAAATTCACTAAGTTTATTTTATAATTTCCAATATTTTGTGGAATTAAAATATAAATTAGATGAAATCAACTTATTTGCATTTTCAATCAATTCAAATAATGAAAACCCTGATTTTAAGTATATTTTCACAACAATAATTGATAGTTCAATCACAAACCCTTATGCTCTTATCACTAATAGAAATATAAAATTTGATATAATAGGAAAGCCTGCCAAATACATGAATTATGAATTATCTTACCAATTTGATGATTTCACCAATATAAATTTATCAACACCCAATCAATTTCCCTCTATTTCTGAAGACAAAATAAGGTCGCATAGTATTAGAACTAAGTTTAATTTAGAAACAGATTATATTAATTTAGAAGGAATAGCATATTATCATTTTTCGGATTTACCCGAGATAAAATTTCAGAACTACAATTTAAAGTTGCCAAAGTATTTTTTAATACTGTCATTATACAAGACTCTGCAATATGGTACAAGTTATTTTATAACATTTGATTATAGGGGAGTGTCGGAGTACTCAGTTCTTACTACACAAAAATGGTTACAAAACAGTGATTTTGTAACCATAAATATTTTACTCAAGCAAAAGATAATTAATAGCATATCTGTTTATCTAAAATTAAATAATTTACTTGATATAGATAGAATCATGCTACCAAACATCATCTTGCCCAAATTTAATTTTATTGGCGGTGTAGATGTTACTTTTTAGCTGTTATTATCATATTTGATTAAAGTATCATTGTCGCCAATTGACAATCTATTTTTCTTTATTTTTTTTGTAATTATAGAACGAATCTGAATTTCACTAACCTTATTCTTTTTTGCTAATTCCTTTATAAACTCATCTAATGTCATCTTTGCGATATTGTTTGAAAACATTCTATTGTAGGTCCTTCTAAAAAGATTCAAATTAATTTTATTGATTCTCAGATCTTTTGGATTATAATCTTTACTTTTTAATCCTACATAACTTGAATTCAAAAAAAGGAACTTATCTTTAGTATCAAATTTAAGGTTTCCCATAATATTAAACTCATTAGTTTGTCTAAACTTGAAAACATAATCAGCAATCTCGGAAATATGGGCAGGTTTGTCAAGGCTCTGCAGAAATTCTTCAACTATCTGTTTGATTGTACCACCTTTAACTAATCCCTGGTCTTCCCACACTTTCAAACCATAAGTAGAACTTCTTCCAAAGTAAATAAATTTATCGCAAATTTGAATATTACCCCTAAGTGCATCAATATTTTTAACAATACCCGGATATTTCACTTCAATTTTTTTGTATAATTGATTGAGGTTTAAAGGAGTTCCTTCTTTTTGTAAAACTTCAAGAGCATATTCATACATATATCTGTAATTTCTATCAAACTCGACGTTATATAAATCATCAGTAATGGCATCACAAGAAATTTCAGTAATTTTGCGGAAAATATCTAACAGATTATTATCAGCCAAATCTTCGGGGCTTAAAAATTGTTTCAAATAGGATTTTAAATTTAACTCAATTCTAAAGTTATCAGAAGTTTCCTTCATATTTTGAAGGTTAGCAATAAAATCATCAAAATTAATGTGAGAATAATTTACACTAATATAAAAATTCTTTTCAATGTTATTTTTTTTCAAAAAAATTGGAAAATAACTATCGTTAACTAAAAAGTAAATAATTCTAAAAATAAAATCATCAGAAAAATCATTCTCCTCTTTTTTATTAACCTTGAGTGAAACTATTTCGTACAGATTAGAATCATTGTCTAAGTAATCATCTAAATAAATATTCTCTTTACCAATAATAAAAGCCAGTAACTCAACTTTGTTCCAAAAAGAATTTTCAATATCAATATTTAATTGTCTTACTCTTTCGCCAGTTAAATTGAATATTTTTGATATTTCCAACATCGACTTTTTAGTTGTTTTGTTAGTAATTTTGATCCTATTTTTGAAAATTATGCGTTCCTTTTCGTCACCAAAGAATTGGGTATCAATAAGGTACTGAATCAATTTAAAAAATTTTATTTTATTATTTCCTTTATCAATAAATTGATCTAATTTATTATTAATATCAATTTGTCCATCAGAATGGTAGTAAATAGAATCAGGGAAAAAATTATAGGATCTCAAATAGTTAGGTTTTTTGATTGCTTTGCCGACAATATTCTTAATATGCTCGAATATTTTATCGTACTCAGAACTTTTCGTGCTGCCAATACCTTTGATATTTGCAACATTAAATTTTTCAAAAAAACTAATAAATTTCAAAATCGACAATTGTGACAACTTTTCATTTAACGCTTTTCCAATTCTTTCATTCACAAAAAGCAAACAATAATATATATATTTTTTGATAAAAATGTCGGGGTCATTTAAACTTACTGTAAATGGGAATTTTTTATCAAAATCTATTTTATGACTATCTCTGATGTTGTAACTTTTCTTGTTTGGAAGATATTCAGATTTGTCAATACCACCAGATAAATTGTTAATAAACTCAATCAATTCAAGGTTGGTTTCTTTACCTATACCGTCTATATTTGTAAATGTTTTGTGTCTTTTTAAATAGTCCATTAACTTATTTAAAGTATTTAGATCAAAATTGCTAATCAAATTAATAGCTCTTTTACTTAAATTATTCTGGAGGGCTATTTCTTTCA
Source organism: uncultured Hyphomicrobiales bacterium (assembly GCA_964449505.1). Taxonomy (GTDB): domain Bacteria; phylum Bacteroidota; class Ignavibacteria; order Kapaibacteriales; family UBA2268; genus JBDHXE01. The sequence continues at coordinate 3,270 of CAYUZZ010000307.1, forward strand.
AATCATCTGTATTTCTATTATTTGCCATATTTTTATCAAAATCTATTATTAAAAAATATATTTTCAAAATTAAAATGGAACAATGCCAAAAGTAAATCTATTTATTTTTATTTATTAAGTATTAATACTTAATATACAAATTATTCTTGAAGTAATTAAAAAATATTTGCAAAAATTAAAAAAAAAGAGGAACTAAATTCCTCTTTGTATGCGGAGTCGACGAGACTCGAACTCGCGACCTCCTGCGTGACAGGCAGGCGCTCTAACCAACTGAGCTACGACCCCATTTTTTTTGTGGACCCAAGGAGGATCGAACTCCTGACCTCATGAATGC
>CAYUZZ010000308.1:0-3600 GCA_964449505.1 uncultured Hyphomicrobiales bacterium
TGTTTTTGTCTCATTTTTATTGGCAATTAACGGTTAGAGTTATATTGACCAAATAGTTTTTTAATTATTTGATTCTCTTTTATTAAACTTTCATTTTTCATTTAAATACCTCTAACAATGTTTACACCGTTTTGCTTTTAATTTTATTTTTTTAAAACAATACGGACAAATCTTAAAACTTAGTTTGTTTTCACTTCTGGTTTTATCATTTGTGTCAGTATTTGTTTTATTTGTATCCATAAATATTTTTAAAATATCAAGTAATCACTCAATGAAATTGCTTTTTTTGTCTTACTTCTTGGTTTTCCCATTTTCACTCAATTCTAAAATTTTCAAGGAATTTTATTAAAAATAACAGCACAAAGCCAATTCCGGAAAGATATAAATCTTCAGTTTTGAAAATAAATGGTGACTCCAAATTTACTAATGAAGCTAAAAATTTAACGAATATTACCAAAACGAGAAACAAGAAAAATCCCCATATTCCGTTTAGCAATGGCTTGATAAAAAATGAATTCCAATTTAAGTCAAGATTATTTTTTTGATTTCTTTTCTGAATTTTTATTTCTTCCATTTTGAATATAGAGGCAGCCGTTTAATAGGCTGCCCACACCCTCAGATTAATTTTTGTTTTGTTAATTAGTATCAACCAATAAGCTATTTCAATCATTTTCATAATTTGAATCTGAATACTTTTTTAATAATTTTTTCATGATAAATAAATATCTCATATTTATCTTTTGTCTATTTCATCCATAATTATGAGTGCAAAATATTACATAGGGGTTAACAAATGGGTTAATTGTAGGGTTAGTTTTGAAAAATATTTTGAAAAAAGAAAAAAAAACGAAATAAATGATAAAAACAATTTTAAGACAAAATATCCTTTAAGGATTTATCAAATTTTTCATCATAAAGGTTTTCATATTCTTTTGTGAAATTGTCATATATTTTTTGGACTGCCGAGCGTTTTCCGGTCAAATTTAATATTTGTAACTTTGCTTTAAGAGCAATTTCGTTCACAGAATCAATACTTAAAATTGTCTCAGCAATTTGTAGTATTGTGTTTTTGTCATTAGTTTTATTTAGGTGGTCTATTAGACAATCAATTATAATATTATCGGTTGCAACCTTAATTGGGTCTAACCAATCGCAGCTAATATTATTTAATATTTTCCCTCTTTTTGCAATATTTATCAAACTTGTTAATTCATTTATTTCACAAGATTTAAGTAAATCGAGTATTTCAATGTAATCTATCTGTGTATTATTCGCCTCTATTATCCAAAAGCCATTATGAAAAACTATTTCTAGGTCACAAATAGTTTTTAAAATTCCTCTTAATTTGTTTATAGTAACATTTCTTGTGTTTTTAAGATTTCCATTCGCCAAATTTGGCCAAAGGATAGAAGATAGTTTTTCAGTCGTAATTCCGCATGTGCCATTACTTGGAAATAATTTATAAGTATGCAAGAAAATCAACATAAACATTTCTGTCAATTTTGCAGACATTAAATATGTTTTATCATCATCATTTTTATCAATAAATTGTAGATTTCCAAATAGGTAAATTGAATATTTAGTTTCATTCTCTTTTTCATCATTTTTAATGAGATTTTTAATGTATCCATTAGTCTTATATAATTTTTGCTTTTTGGAAATATAGTAAATTCCAAAAAATATTGAAATTATTGTAACTAAATGAAGATACCAATAGTTTATTAAAAACTCCCAATATATGTTTTTAGCCAAATTTGGTACATTTAAATTCATTGGTAAAATGATTGAATGAATTTCGTAAGTATTATTATTTTTACTATCATTCCTGTATATAGCAATTATTTCATTGGTTTCTCTATTATAAAAAGCTTCCAAAATTATTAAGTCTTTATTAATTGCATAAGAATTTATTAATTTCAAGTCTGAAAAATTATTTCCTGTACTTTTATAGAAATCAATAACTTTCTCTTCACCTTTCATCGATTTTGGGTCAACAAAATAACTTAGAGGTGCTATAAAGAAATATTCATCTTTTCTATTATTATAATAAAATAATTTATAAGATGGTTTTTCACTATCTAATTTAAGAGAATCAATTTTTGTAAAATTTGCACTTTTCAGATTTAATTTCCATAAATCGTGATAATATTTAACGCCGTTAGATTGCTCTCCTGTTTTATTACCATAACCTGCATAAAATAACAATGAAGAATCTGTTTTTGATAACCATCGCGAAATAAACTTTCTTGGTTCAATTCTATCTCCACCAACCGATAATATTTTCCATTTTTTTGACACAAAATCATATTTTTGGAACTCATTATGAAAAGCATACCTCCCATATCCACCAAACATATTTAGACTGCTATCTAACGGATTTACAAAAATAGCGTGGTTATAAAAATTTTGCGAATTCAATGAATTATCAATTTTACTCCAAGTTTCTTTTTCCCAATCAAAAATTGAAACTTCGCCACCTCCTCTGTGAAATGCATATAAATTTTGGGTTAGAGTATCAAAGTGAATTATAAAATCATTTACTGAAATTTTGGCTACAATCTCTTTAGTTTTATTACTTTGCAAATCAAGAATATTTATTTTGGAATCATCAACAACAAGTATTTTACCACTTTTATCATCAAAGGAATAGCTAGATTGTCCTATTGTCTTTATTTCGGTAAGTTTTCGCCACTTAGAATTATAATCACTCAATTGTTGACAATTAGTCAGGTAGATTGCTTTATTGTTTATGAGGTCATAGGATTTAAAATCATCAAAATTTGTAAAATCCCAATAGTAGTTTTTACTATTCTCATTATTTTTATCAGTATTTATTTTAAGTTTCCTTATCGCAAAAGATGTTAAGTCACTGGTAGAAAGTTTCGTTCCCAAAACTACATCCATTTTATTCAACTTATTATAAGGAACATCAATAATGTTTTTATTTGAATTTTTTGTCTTTATAGAAAGTTTTTTATCCTTAGCGTTAAAAACAAATTCAATCTTAAACCAATTTCCTCTATGTAACTCCTTTTTTGAAAACGGCAAATTAATTACGCTTTTAGTATTATTAACAACTAATTGTATAAAAGTTGTATCAATTTTAGCATAGGTATTGTATGTAAGTAAAAATTTAAGACTATCATTTAAAGTTATATTCCCTAAATAACCAAAATGATTGGGTTCCCAAAATGAAATTTCAAAGGCAATATTTAATTTATTCTGAAAAGTAAATTGCCCATCACGAGTAACATCCATAAAAGGAATTTTAATATTAAGCGATTTCTGATTAAGTAGAAGAATACCATTTGACTGGTTCTCTTGAGAAAATCCAAATCCAGGTAGAAATAAAAGGGAAGCTATGATTGCAATATTTAAGTATTTAATCAAAATCCTTTTAAAATAATTTATTAAACGAAAAGATAATAAATTAATGTTATTTTAAAAAATTATTTTTATTGGACTATGCTTTAATCATAAAAAAAACCTAAGTTGTTGTAAATAAAGGGCTTATGCGGAGAGAGTGGGATTCGAACCCACGGTACCCTTGCGAGTACACTACCTTTCCAGGGTAGCCAGATCAACCACTCCTGCACCTCT
>CAYUZZ010000309.1:0-3588 GCA_964449505.1 uncultured Hyphomicrobiales bacterium
ATTTTATTAATTTATTATATTAAATAAAATATTATGCCATCTTAATGAATTAGGTATAGATCCACTATAATGATAATTCCAAAAAAGAATATTTTTAGATTCAAACCAATATCTATATGGTAATAATTGACTTGATGTTAAATTCAAGTCAAGAAGATGAGCTCTATATTCAGAAGCATAATGATTAGCCAAAGTATATACCAGACCAGGATAAGCACGATAATCTAAAATATGACTATATTCGTGTTCAAGTGAATTCTCGGCAATTGCTCTACCTTCAAGACTTAATTCACCAAAATATATCTTATCATCTCGATTCCAATAAGTATAAGCATAAGCTGCTTTATGACTAGAAACCGATACCATTGTAACATCAGGATGATATTTCTGCAATATAGCAATTTTTTGTTCTGGTGTATATTGATCCCAATCGAAATAATTATATGTAGAATTAATCACTGAAATGCCGAATGCTGTAAAAACACTCTGTGATACTGTATTCCAAAATTGATCATTAGTCATATTTTCATCATTCAAATAACTACTCACTTTAGCACCTACCCCTGCAGAAACAGCAGCTATAGAACTTGACCATAAAGCTTTATAAATATATTTTGTTAAAAGATCTTTAGTCTCTCCAAATATTGCTTCGGAACTATATAAACCCATAGAAGCACCGACAAAAGCACCGGCAAATGTACCGCCTAATTCAGACCAACTAAAATTTTGTCGCATTCCAGAGGCAATTTTTACAGCTTGTACACCAACATCAATGACTGCTGCCCAGCATGCAGCATCAATCATTGCGCCAAAAGGTCCTAAAAAAGTCGAAAAAATAAAATTACCATTAGCATCTGTATTCGTAAGTGGATTGTTAAAACAATAGGAATATCTGTTGTAATTCTGAGCAGAACCTGGATTTTGAACATAATTATCACAACTTAAGAATCTACCTAATAATGGATCGTATAATCTGGCATTCAGATTTATCAGACCAAAGTTCGGCAAATGTTCCTGCCCTATATATCCCCTTTCAAGAAGTTCATAATTTGGATTATCAAATTCATCTGCGTAATAAGTATTCCAGTCATCAGCAATTCTCATTCTACCCCATGGGTCATAAGAAAACTCAGTCAATAACTTAAAGGAACCAGGGTGGTCAGGGTCTTCAGTTGTAAGGCTTTGTATGGAGCCTAAATGATCTGTATGTATATAAACTGTCTGTTCATTATCTGGATGATTTTCATCGTCGCCTTTTATGATAGCAGCTACAATACCGCCATTAGCGCTTATATAAGTTATTTCTTTGACACTGTTATCTGATCTAACTATTTTTTCTAATTCTTCAACATCATTTTGAGAGGTTTCAATATTTGAAATTTGCTCGGCACATCCTTTTCCAATAAATCAACAAAAGGATTACTAGGATTGCTCTTAGCACTCAAACTTTTACTTTCAGTTTGGGATTCCTCTTGAATAGAAGAATTAAAATTCTGTCTTGGACAGCAATAATTAATTGGCTGATGCCCAAACCCTACTATATTGCTTTGCCCTTGATTATCTGAACTCGGAAAAGCAAACAAAAATAAAGACAGGAATCCCAACAAAAATCCCGAAGTAATTGAGGCGATTTTCTCCATTCTTGATTTTTTTGTGGATTTGCCACCTTCAACTTCAGCTATTGCGGGAAGAATTCCTACCCTCGCAAAAATGGCATCAGTTTCTTCCTTGGATGGTGCGAAAATATCCAAATTACTTTTAAGTGTTATAATTATATTTAAGAATATTCTGAAATCATCTCTGAATTCAGCGTCTTCATATAACCTTTTTGCAAATTCTTTTTCGGATTCCTGAGAGAAATTATCTTCAAGAAAATCCTCATATAAACGTTCATTTTCCATTATTAACCCCCTTATTTTTAAGGTCTTTTATAATTGGTTTAATCATTTTCTTAATATATTCTACAGCTGATAACCCTTTTTTTCTTATATATTCAGGCTTAACTTTCATCATGCTAGCGATTTCAACATAACTTGAACCATTAATCCATTTTAAAAAGAATATTTCCCTATGGTCATCAGGTAAATAAAATGCTTTATCTATGATATATTTGATTAGGTCTTTATTTTCAATATCTCTCAATAAATCAAATTCATCCTGAATGTTTTCATAATCACTTGCTTGATGTAATTTCTCGGATTTTGATTTACTAGATTTATAATTATTTATAATTAAATTATTTACGATAGTAAACAGAGTTTGAGGAAGAAATATATCTTTATTCGAATTTTTAAGCATTTTATGGAAATTAGCCCAAACATCTTGAAGTAGGTCATCAATGTGTTCATTATTTTTGAATTTGGAAACACAATAATACCTTAATTTATTTGAATACTTTGTATAGATAATTGTAAAAAGGACACTCTGATTAGAGTTATCATTTCTAATCATTTTCAAAATTTCATCGTCATTATAATTAAAAAATTTTTTCATCCTTATAAAAAAATACTTTTTTAATTTTTGTACCCCCTCATATATAGATAACGAGATTTTGAAAAAAAAGAGCCAACTTTTTTCATTTTTTTCAATATTTTTTAAAAAAAGTTTTAAATTGGCTATTAGTAGCCAGTATTTTTGATTTTGAGGTAGTTTTTCAAAACTTAGGGCAGAAAATAATATCTCTGCCCCGTGGATTCGGTGTAATTTTTATCTGCTTATTATTATGGATTTACTTTTGCTTAATGGGTTTAGTGTATTTGTGTTTGCTTCTACTTTGATGAAATAGACTCCTGATGATAAATTTTGTGTCTTGAAATTGACTATTTCTCCGGAGGATGCTGTTGTGCGTTCTATTTCTGTGCCTAAATTGTTTGATAGGATGTAAGTTAATTCAATATTTGTGTTTTCTTTGATTATTTCCAATGGTAAAATAGCCGAAGCATAAATAACATCTGTTGCTGGATTTGGATAAGCTATCAATTCAAAATCATCGGTGCTTGTATAGTTTGTGTTGTTGGCGAGATCTATGATTTGTTCATCTATTGCTAAAGTTTTACCCAAATATTTATTGGAAAGGGTATCAGTTAAGTTAAAATCAATTTCTGGACTAAATAAAATATCTGAACTCAGAATAACAGAATCCTTATTTCTTAACCAAATTATACGATAGGAATCATTCTTACCATTTACCAAATGTAATTTATTCATCATCATTTTGTTGGCTAATGAACGTTTTCTTGGAATTTCAAAAATTCGATTATCTGACTTCCTTTCAATTTTTAGTGTGACGTTATCAAGTCGGTTGCCATCTGTGAAAAAGGATAAATCCCTGATTGAATTAATTTTGAACCAAGAACTGAAAACCGTATCAAGAGGGTGCATTGATAAGCCGGATTTCTTGAAGGCATTTACTTTTAGAATTCTTTTTGTTTCTATATCATTTTCATCCGATATTGCTGCAAATGAGAAAGATTCTTCTTTTTGATTATTAATATTTACGAATTTTATCATTGGGTAAGAATATTTGCTGTCTTGTTCTCCTTTGAAGAAGTATTGATATGATGTTTTTATCGTTTGTGCATTTGATTC
>CAYUZZ010000310.1:0-3586 GCA_964449505.1 uncultured Hyphomicrobiales bacterium
AATTGAGGAAAAAAATATTGATTACGATTCTGCAGAATTAGTTAGAAGTGCCTACTTGAAAGGACTTATCAAATACAATAATCAAATCATAAAACTGTTAAATACTGACAGTATATTCGACTTAATATTTAAAGCCTGAGCCATGGATAGTTACGAGAGGGAAATATTAAATACTATATGCAACGAAATTGGTTTGGAACCTGCTTCGATTGGCGAGTTTTCAATTGAAAAAAGTATTAAAAACACAGTATTAAAGTTAGGTCATTTAAATTCGAAGGATTTGCTAAAGGATATATCTGTTAGCAAAAATACTTTGCAAATTTTGATTGAAGAAATTAAGGTACCTGAAACTTGGTTTAACAGAGATACACAAGCCATTATTTTCCTCCAAAATTATATCAAAGATAATTATCTGAACTACCCAGCTAAATTACCTTTAAATATTCTCTCGGCACCCTGTGCGAGTGGCGAAGAAGTCTATACCATAGCAATAGCTTTGCTTGAGATTGGTCTTTGCAAAGATGACTTTAAAATTATTGGTTCAGATATCAGCAAAGAATGTTTATCAAAAGCCGAAAAAGGGGTTTATACTAAATCATCAATGAGAAGTTTGTCTGATGAATACATCTGCAATTATTTTGATAAATTTGATTATCAATATTATCTAAAAGACAACATAAAGAATTGCAATATTAAGTTTATCAATGCAAATTTAATAAAAGATTTGAAAAATGAAATTTCCGGTAACTTTGATTTAATTTTTTCAAAGAATTTGCTAATTTATTTGAATGATGATTCCAGAAAAAAGCTATTGAATAACTTGAACATTTGGCTAAAAGATGACGGGGTATTATTTGCAGGCATCAGTGAAATAAATTACCTTACCAGAAACGGATTCGAACAGGTTAATCACAGTATGTCATTTGCATGCAAGAAAAAGTTAAGTATTCCATTGCCCAAAAAGCTTAGCAAATCTACTCCATTAATTTCAAAGTCGTTTTCGTTCTCAACAAAAAATAACAAACCAACAATTCATAATGAACATTCCCGATTAGTACAATCAGAAGAAGTAATATCTGATATTGATACTATTAGGCAATTAATCGAAAAAGAAAATTACAATGACGCCCTAAAACTATGCAATTCGATTCTTTCGAAAAATGGTCTTAATGATAAAGTATTATTTTGGAAGGGTATGATTTTTTATTTGCAGGCTGATTATTCATCATCGAAGGATGCTTTCACGAAAGCTTTGTATTTAGATTCCAATTGCTATGATGCATTAATATATTTGAGCTTAATTGAAAACCAACAGGGAAATTTGGAAAAAAGTGCCTTATACAAGCAAAGAGCTGCAAAAGTATTCGAAATGGGGAAAACAATAAATGGATAATCAGGAGATAGTTAGACTTATCAAATTGAAAGGTGACAGTTGCTGGGATTCTGTTGGAATTTTTGGCGAGGGGACTTGTGAAATTTTAAGTACCCACGAACATTGCAGGTCTTGCCCTGTTTATCAATATTCGGGAAGACAATTGTTTAATCGCTCAATTCCACAAAAATACAAAGATGAATGGACATTGACCTATTCCCAAACTAAGGAAATTGAAGAATATAAAAAGCTGTCAATAGTACTGTTTAGAATTGCTGATGAGTGGTTTGCACTTGATACGAAGTTATTTCAGGAGGCATTGGCTCAAAAAAAAATACACTATATACCCGGAAGGACAAATAAGTATTTATACGGAGTTATAAATGTAAATGGCGAATTACTTTTGAGTATTGTGCTTAGTTCTTTTTTAGGAATTAATGAAGTTACTTTAAAGGAAAACGAAATATATAGAAATTTGTTAGTATTAAATACAAAAGAGCAAAGATACTGTTTCCCCGTTGATGAATTCGATTCTGTAACATCAATAAATGTTAACATACTTGAAGATATTCCGGCAACAGTTTCCAAAAAAGAACATACGCTCACAGAAAAAATGTTTAAACTAAAAAAACGTACATATTCTCTATTAAATGCTGATAAATTGATTGATGAGATAAATAGGAACTTAACTTGGTGACAAATCAAAATAATATTGATGTATCTTTGCTCGACCTCTTCAGGATTGAGCTGGAATCAAATTCGAGAATTCTTGAAAAAGGACTGATAGATATTGAAAATCATAGCTCCTCCGAAAATTTCGAACCATTGATGAGAGCTGCTCATTCAATCAAAGGTGCTGCCCGTATTGTTGGGCTAAATATTGCAGTAGAGCTATCTCATTCTATGGAAGATATACTCGAAAAAGCTTTAAAAGGTACATACAAGCTGAATGCCAAAGATATTGAAAATTTATTAGATGCAAACGACATTTACATAGATTTATTGAAATTTGATTATACCGAAATACCTGAAAGACTAAACTATAATGCCATCAAAATAAAAGATGTAATTACTAATCTGAAAAATCCGACAGCCTGTGATAGTGTAACGACTCCTCCCAAAGAGCATTCAAACGGTAGCTCGGGCAAAAAGAACGATATTACTAAAGTTGACCAAAATGGTAAAATTATCAAATCCGATGATTTTATGATTGATTTATTCTTGAAAGAGCTAAAATCAGATTCCGAATTATTAAAACAAAAAATTCAAAGTTACAAATCCAATACTGATAAAAATGAATTCAACGAGATACTTCGGGTAATTCATTCCCTAAAAGGCGCATCGAGAATAATAAAATTGGAACCACTCAATATCCTTACTACCAAAATTGAGGAAATTCTGATTGAAATTCAAAGCAATAATGGTGAAATTAACTTCTCCCTTGATTTTGTAAGTAATTTAATATCAAATGCTCAAGAGTGCAATTGCGATAATTTATACGAATATTTTTATGCAAAAATCCCTGATATCAACAATTATATAGATAAATTCAACCAATCATCCTTTAATCAGGAATCTGTTTCAGAAAAAATAAATGATTTTACTAAAACCCATGTGGATATAACTCCCGATGTTACAAAAACATTGCCTGTTGAACAAGTTCTAACACAGCATTCTCAAAAGAAACCTGACGAAAGATTTGTTAGAGTTTTTTCGGAAAGCCTTAATCGAATTCTCGGACTAAGCGGCGAAGTGCTCGTTCAAACAAGGCTTATAAAACCTTTTTTGACTGACTTGCAAAAAATCAAACGGGAATTTCTCGAAATAAATAGCCTGAAAGAAGCAATTTATCAGGACCTTTTTGAATACGAATTATCAGATGAAATTAAGAGTAAATTTGCCGAATCATCAGATTTACTTGATAAAATCTTATCGATGCTGATAACATACAATCAAAGTTTTGAGAATTTTTCACGAAGAGTTGAAATTACAGCAGATAAATTATATAACGAAGCTATTAATACCAGAATGAAAGCATTTTCCGAAGGGCTGACTGGTTTCCAAAGAATGGTTCGCGACATATCCAAAAAATTGAATAAAAAAGTAGAATTGGTAATAAAGGGAGAAAATACAAAAGTTGACAAAGACATACTCGAGAAATTGGAATCTCCGCTCAATCATCTTGTAAGTAATGCTATCGACCACGCAATTGAG
>CAYUZZ010000311.1:0-3585 GCA_964449505.1 uncultured Hyphomicrobiales bacterium
AATAATTATAATAAGTATTTAGGGGGTGGGCTTAATTTAAAAATAAAAGATAATTCCCATTAGAATATTTTACACCTTTATTCATTGCTTCATATATACCAGAGTCCTTTTCACTAATTAGGACATCAATTTGGCTTTTATAATTATTAATAATTTCGAGTGTTCCATCAGTCGAGCCACCATCAATTATTATATATTCAAAATTTCTATAAGTTTGATTAACAACAGATTGAATTGTTTTTTCAATTCCTGACTTATTGTTTAAAACTACAGTTATTATACTAAATATTGGTTTCTTATTAGACATTAAATCACTCTTTGATAAACTTCAATTTCCTGTTTAATTATTTTTTCCCAAGTTAATTCATTTGCTCTTTCTTCAATCGTCGATTTAGGGATAGGATTTTTTAATGCATAAATCACTTGTTCTGCAAATCTTTCTTCAAAATTATCTCCATTAGCAACGAGGTAACCTGCATTACCAACAGCTTCGGGTATTCCACCAGCATCCGAAGTAACAACTTGTGTTCCACAGGCTAATGACTCACCTATTACTGCACCAAACCCTTCTTTAATCGAAGGCAAAATAAATGCATCCATTGTGTTCATATATTTTGCAATCAATTCTTGCTTAATATTACCTGTAAAAATTACAGAATCCATTAATTCGTATTTTTCAAATCCTCTGATCATTAACTGCTTCAATGGACCATCACCAATTATTATTAAGTTAGATAACGGAAATTCCTTCTTAATTAAGTTAAATATTTCAGGGAGTTTATCAGCACGTTTATTATGATTTAAACTACCACAAAACCCTATGTTTTGCGTTGAATTATTATTCTTTTTATTTTCTGGTTTAAATATATTGGAATTAAATCCATTGTTTATAACAGTTGAGTTCTTGCCACTATAACCAGACTCTATAGCTGTATTCAATAATGATTCAGATACAAAAACTGCTTTATCTGCATTTTCCAATACTTCTAATGATTTCTCTGTTACTTTTGTATTACCTTTTGATAAGTTTCTAATGTCAAACCCATGGGATGTTACAACATAGGGAATTCCTAATCTCTTTTTTAATTCTAGTGCATATATTCCATCTCTAATAAAGTGTGCATGAATCAAATCAATTTTTTTTTCTTTGACAATTTTTTCAAGTTGATTTAAATTTCTTTGAAAAAGTATGTTAGTATATGTGTAAGGGTTTTCAATCTTCAATAGCATAGTTACTTCTTTATCAATATCATAGTTTAGATCTTGAAAACTGTAATGTTTCTTGAATTTCAAGATATTATGAATATGTTCCATTGTAACAACTGTAGGATTAATTCCTTGATTTATTAATTCTTCTATTCTTCTTAATACAAATGTGCCTCTAAAAGGTGATGATGGTTTTGGCATTGTATAGGATAAGTAAAGTAAATTCATCTCTCTCTTAACCAAAAGCCTCCCTTGACTTACATCTCGAGGGCATAAATTATTTTTTAAAAAATGTTAGGTGCTAGGACCAACAATTGCTACTAGCTATAGTAGTTCGACACTGAAATGTCCGTAACCGTTTACGTTGTGTGCCCAAAACTATTTCAAAGTTTTAAGTTTTTTGTTAATTCAGCTCAACACTTTGGTTTTCGCTGACCTTATCAATATTATTATTATTATTGTTGTTAAATATTTTTTGCTCTTTATAGGGTAATGCGACCAACTATAAACTAACAACTATTTACCCCATCCACCTAATAACTTCGAATGCTTAGGCGAATTTGTGGAAGAATCATTTTCGATTAAATCAATTTTCATTAGCTTACATATCTTCAATGCTGTAGCCTACAAATTCGATATTATAGTCATTAAGCATTTCGGCTAGTGCTTTTGATTTTTCTTTTAGAATATTCAGGTCTATTTTAGATTTATTGATTTTTACTTCAGCTATTAATGCTGTTTTATTCATTTCATTGATAGCAACAATATCAATTTCATTCCCCTTTTTGTCCCAATACGAAGCAATTTTTGAATATAAGCCTGTCAGAGCCAGTTTATCTTTAAACCAATTCTCAAGAAAGCGACCGCTGAAAGTGCTAAAATCTCTATCAATAATTTGTCTTAAATAATTAAAGTTATTGATTTCCAAAGCTGAAGAATTTTTAAAAATAAACCTAAACCAAAAATTCAAGAAATTATCACTTATGAAATATTTCTGAGTTCTACTGTTTATCTTGGCAAAAATCGGCTTTACAGATATAATAAGATTGTAATCTTTCTCAAGTTTATCAAGATAACCTCCAATATTTTTTTGAAGGATGGATTCGATTTCCGAACGGGAAGTTTTTGAGCTTGCAATCAGAGATAGAATAGAGAAATATATTGTATAGTCCTTACCAAATTCTTCAATCAATAAATTTTTACCTTCATTCAGCCATATTGAATTTTCCCTAAAAATATCATTCATTATACTGTCAAAATCTAAAGAATTTTTATCTGCAAGTAATTCCAGATACTTTGCTACACCACCGCTAATAATATAGAATGTAAGTAAATCTATGTTTTGGAAATCCTTTCTGTAATCATTCAGAATTGTTTTGATAACAGAAGAATCGAATGGCTTAAGATATATTCTTTCATCAGCCCTGCCAAATAATGGTTCTTTAGAATTTTCAAAAATTTTAACCATCAATGAATAAACCGAACCACTTATAATCAGATGCATTTTAGTTTTATTTTTGTATAAATCCCAAATATTCTGCATGTGGCTGAATATACTGCTGTTAATATTATATAATTCCTGAAACTCATCAATTATTAAGGTAAAATGCTGATTAACCGAACTTTGCATCAAAAATTCAAAAAGGACACCAAACGATTTGATTTCGCCAAACACTTTTAAATTTAATTTACTTTTAATTTCTTCAGCAAATTCTTCGCAAAGCAGATTTTCAGCTTTTCTGGATATAAAGAGATAAACAAAAGGCTTACCGGCTACAGATTTCAAAATCAGAGAAGTTTTACCAATTCTTCTTCTACCTGTTACAACAGTCATCTTAGAACTTACTTCGGCAGAAGCTCTGGTACTCTCCAATAAATCAAGTTCATTATTTCTATTATAAAATTTCATATTTTACAGTAATCCAAGTTACAGTAACTGCTGTTACGTTAATTTGAGCCAATAATTGTATTTCTATTTACCCTATCCATCTAATTACTTCGAATGCTTCGGCGAATTTGTGATTAATTTGTGCACCACGTGTTATTGCCAATCCTCGAATAAAATCTTCAGAAAAATAATATCTGCCTAATTTGATTTGTGATTTATAGTGATTAAGCATTTCAAGTTTTTTTCCAATTTGAGCTTCATCTAATTTAATAAACATCTGAGTATTGAATGTAAGATGGTTCCAAGGTAATTCATAAGAAATTATTGACGACGATGATTTAAAAGCTCTAATCATTTCTTCGGCAACAGTTTTGTGGTCTTGGTGCAAATCATTCATAGAAGGACCTATTACTAAATCGGGATTGAATGAATTTTTAATTTTATAAAGCTCTTCCAAAACTTCTTGTCTATGATAATTTAAGTGACGAACT
>CAYUZZ010000312.1:0-3577 GCA_964449505.1 uncultured Hyphomicrobiales bacterium
TGTTCCACCTTTCTATAATCGGATTGAATCTCTTAAATACCCATCGGTAATGAATATTTTTGATACTCAATTTAATGATTTAATATATATTGATTAATGAAGGAAATAATAATGGCTTGGTTTGTTAGGTCAAAAGCAAATATTGAAGAACAGAAGCAGAGAGAAATGCCTGATGGATTATGGACAAAATGCCCATCATGTAGTGAAATTATGTACAAAACAGAGTTGGACGATGAGTTCTTTTGCTGCAAGAAATGTAATTATCATTTTAGAATTGGTACAAGAGAATATATTGAATTACTTATCGACGAAGGTACTTTTGTGGAAACCAACACAGAATTACGCTCTGCTGACCCCTTAAATTTTGTTGATACCAAACCATATCCACAAAGAATTGAAGAGGGCTATAAAAAATCTAATTTAAATGACGCTCTGACGATTGGTTATGGAAAGCTAAATGGTGATGATGTCTCGATTGCATTCATGAACTTTAGTTTTATTGGTGGTTCTATGGGTTCTGTTGTGGGAGAAAAATTCTATCGTGCTGCCAAATTAGCCTTAGAAAAGAAAATCCCTTTTATAGTTTTATCTGCCAGTGGTGGTGCCAGGATGCAGGAAGCAGCTCTTTCTTTGATGCAAATGGCTAAAACTTCTGCGATACTTGCCGAACTTGACGAAAATAAAATACCCTATATATCTCTATTAACAGACCCCACAACTGGTGGTATAACTGCCTCGTTTGCTATGCTTGGAGATGTAAATATAGCAGAGCCTGGTGCATTGATTGGATTTGCAGGTCCCAGAGTAATCGAGCAAACTATAAGGAAAAAATTACCTCCAGGATTCCAAAGGGCAGAGTTTTTACTGGAAAAAGGTTTCCTTGATGCTGTAATTCAAAGGAAAAGTCTTAAAAATAACTTGTCAAGAATGATTAAATGGTTTAAAAATTAATCTGATATGATTCCTATATTTAATAAAATAATTTATTTATTTATTTATTTATGCTTATTTTCCGTTTTTGATTTATATGGAAATATCGTCAGTGATAGTTCCCGTAAAAATCACACAACATTTGCAATTAAAGTTGGTTCCGTATTTAATACAAATGGTGCTGAGTTCTTTGAAATTTATAAAAATACTTTCGGTGGATTGGTAAATGGATTTAAATCTGCACCTGAAATTGGATTGGCTGTGAAGGTACAAGTAGCTGATACATGGAGATTAGCACTTACGGCTGATTTTACAACAACTACCTTCAGGGATTCCTATTTTCAAGAGTTTCAGGATTTTGGAGGTAAGGGCTACAGATATATAAGCCAAGATTTTAATTTCAAGCAAATACCTGTACTTCTGAACTTTGAATATAGCCCTTACTGGCGTAATCAATTCCGAACATTTGCCGGTGTGGGAATCGGAGTAAACCAATCAATTACTATTTGGAATGAATACATCAACTCGTCAATTTCTTACGATAAAAGAGTATCGGGACAAAAATATAATGATTTGAATATGTTAGGTGCATACAGAATTTATAGTGCTGTTGACCTTGGATTTGACAAGAAATCACTTGACCATTTCCTTGCGAGTTTAATTTTACAATTATCATATACTGGATTCGTTGGTAATATTGACATTTATAAGAAAGTTAGAAATGAATTTGAAATTAAGCAAGAAGTATTGGAGAAGACTGCCATGCCAATAAGTGGATATATATCGTTAAGCTTAGCAATTTCATTTAATTTTAATAAAAAAAATAAATCGCCCAAATAGGGCTTTAGACAAACTTTTGTAAATCTTAAAAGTTGAGGTAGTTATGAAGACTCAAGTAACATTCAGACACTTAAAGTCACAACATCCAAAATTGCAGGAAGAAGCTGTTCAAATTTTGGAAGGCTTTTCAAAATTCTCTGAGGAAATTACTAGTGCCAATGTAGAATTCTTGAATGAAACAAATAAAACCGTGGTAATTTCTGTTCACCTGAATGGAAATACTTTAATTGCAAAGGAAGCTTCGGATGATTTTGGTAAAAGTTTAAGAGATGCTTCGGACAAAATTGTCCGACAGATTCAAAAATTAAAAACCAAAAATCTGAGTACCAGAACAAAAAATATTGAGGATTAGTCTTTAGTAAATTGATTTTACTGCAAACTTCTTTGAAGTATTAGAAACTTGGTATTTATTCGATTTAATTTAAATTTGGGATGTTTAGGCTGATTATATTGTGTATTAATCGTTTAAACATCCTTAAGTTTTTTATTTATAATAATATTTATTTCAAAATTTTATATAATAATTATGGGACTTTTCACTAACATTAAACCAATTATTCAGGATAAAATACCTGTAGAAGCTCTACTTCAATCTCCTGTTAAATTAGTTAAACTAAACGAAAATATAGGATTTGATAATTTTATCACTGATAAAAATCTATACAGACCCCAATTGGCACTTGCTGGTTATGTAGGTCTTTTTAGTTATCAAAGAATCCAGATATTTGGTAATACAGAAATGTTTTATCTTAAAAGTTTAAGTCCAAAAAATAAACGAAAAGCATTGGAAACCATTTCACAGTTCCCTATTCCCTGTGTGATTATTACAAATAATAATCAACCTGACCCAGACCTGATTGATATTTTTACTAAGTCTAATATAGCTGTATTTCTTACTGAATACGATACTACCAAAGCGTTCTCTATGCTCTCTGAATTTTTGGACGACCAATTCGCTCCTCAATTAGTTGTGCATGGATCTTTCGTAGATATTTATGGTGTTGGGATATTGTTTGTTGGTAGAAGTGGAATTGGCAAAAGCGAAATTGCTCTCGACTTGATTGAAAGAGGCCACCGATTAGTAGCTGATGATGTGGTAATGCTTACAAAGAAGAAAGAGAACATTCTTATGGGAACTGGAACTTCGTTGGTACAGCATTTTATGGAAATCAGAGGTTTGGGCATGATAGATGTAAGGCAGATGTTTGGTATCCGCTCTATTCGTTATCAGAAAAGATTGGAGATAATTGTGGAATTAGAAGATTGGGACGATAAAGCTGACTACACTAGAACAGGGTTAGATGAGCGGTCCTCGGATGTTATCGGAACTGATGTTTCTACTGTTAAATTACCCATATTCCCCGGTAAAAACATCACTGTGATTGCAGAAGTTATTGCCATAAACTATCTTTTAAGAACTTATGGTTATGATGCTTCAACAGTTTTCTCAGAAAAATTGAATGAAAAAATCAGGCAAAAATCCGGAATGAAAAAGTTTTTTGAAGAAAAGAGAATAATTCATTATTTTCAAGATTTAGAATAATGTAACTAAAAGTTACTTTAAGTAGTCTCTTAGTATTTCAGTTTCACAATTTAATTATTTTTTTGGTGGATTAATGTTAAAATATTTATTTATCACTTTATATTTAGTAATTCTCACTAGTAGTTTACTATTTTCCGAGCTTAATGATAAAATTAATGTTCGTATTTACCCTTCGGTTGATAAAGCCAAAGCAGGTGAAGTTATTCAATTCAAAGTTTCTATTGATATTAATGCAGCTTATTATACTTACGGATTGGTTGAAAT
>CAYUZZ010000313.1:0-3567 GCA_964449505.1 uncultured Hyphomicrobiales bacterium
TTCGGAGTGTACCCTTGCACCACCCAAATCCTCCATCGAAATTTCTTCTCCTAAAACCGTTCTAATAACCTCAGGTCCGGTAATGAACATTTTGGAAATTTTATCTACTACAAAAACAAAATCTGTAAGTGCAGGCGAATATACTGCTCCACCAGCACATGGTCCTAAAATTACCGATATTTGTGGTATAACACCTGAAGCCAATGTATTCCTGTAAAAGATTTCCCCATAACCAGCCAAAGAGTTAACACCCTCTTGAATTCTTGCACCACCCGAATCATTTATTCCAATTAAGGGAATACCCAATTTAATTGAGTGATCCATAATTTTGGTTATTTTTCTGGCATGCGCCAATCCAAGAGAACCACCAGCAACTGTAAAATCCTGTGCATAAATGCATACAGGATAACTTAATACCTTGCCTGTGCCTGTGATAACGCCATCACCAGGAAGGAATTTTTTATCCATCCCGAAGTCTTCGGCTTTGTGCTCTACGAACAAATCATATTCGTGGAATGAACCAGAATCCAATATAGATTCTATTCTTTCCCTTGCAGTTAATTTGCCAATTTTAGATTGTTTGATTTTCGCTAATTCCGCAGTATCATCTACAATCTTATTCTTTTTGACAAAAAAATCAACCACTCTTGATAAAACTGACATTTTAATTCCTTTGAAGATTTTTAGTAATCACAATATTCATTTATGGATTATTTATTTTTTTTTCATTTTCAAATCGTAATAACCGGGTCGTTCATTGATGTAACGTTTAAGGTTTTCTTGACCGTAACCAGAACTTTGGGGATGTCTTCCAAATTCTACATTAACATCATTAATGTATCCGTCATTGTACTTAACAGTCAAACGCTGCCACAATGACCTCCACTCATTAACCGTAATTTCAAACTGTGAAACAGAATAATCAGTTAGATAGGCTACAGCTAATGACTTATCTTTTTTATATAAATCAGCTGCTGCCATTTCCACAGATGGTTGGAATGCCGCAAACTTGGATTCAAGTTTGGATTGAACCTCCTGAATATCTTTTATCATATATGAATATTTATTATAAGCCATATTTGCGACAAGATTGAACACCCAAAACGCAGAATTCATGCTAAATTCCGCAATTGAGTAGCCTTGGGTTGAGGGTGGCATAGCACTTATTCCGCAATACAATGGCACATATACATTAGTATATGTATCATCTACTCCATACCAGAATATTCCACCAATTTCATTTGGTAACCAGTTCCTGCTTTGAGTTACAAAAGCAAATTCAGTTTGTTGAGTAGAAATTGGACGTTCCCAAGCATATTCGGCTGAATCGCCATTAATTTTGAAAACAAGAGGTTTCCAGCGTCCTGGATTCCCAAAAGGACTAGCTACCGAACCCTTTGTTAAATCCCAATCGGTACCGTCAAAATGATCCCTCATTAAATCAATTGCATCGCTAACACTAAGTTTTTTATCTGGCTTTATATACAATGGATAGGGCTCTGCACCAATTACTGCCTGCCAATAATCAGTTGATAATTTTAGCGAAGGTGCTGCATTATTAAACAGACTCCATACTCTTCCTTCACAGAAAAGTAATGCACCAGCATCAAGGGGGCAGTAGGCATCTACAAAAGAAAAATCTCCGTCTCGCTTTTTATCGTAATAGCCCATCTTTTCAGCAAACTTTATAACATCTGGTGAATAAATGCAATTTTCGGGATCGTTCAAAG
The DNA here is from genome assembly GCA_964449505.1 of uncultured Hyphomicrobiales bacterium. Lineage (GTDB taxonomy): Bacteria > Bacteroidota > Ignavibacteria > Kapaibacteriales > UBA2268 > JBDHXE01. The sequence continues at coordinate 1,731 of CAYUZZ010000313.1, forward strand.
GAAACTTTCTGATACGTGATTGATTTGCATGGGCTGCTATATATCCATCAGGTATTCGAACCGCTACCCAAACGGCACCAAGTTCTTTGCCACCCTTACCTATTATCTCAAAAAACCAAACTTCATTTGGATCCGATATCGAGAAAGACTCACCAGTGGAATAATATCCATACTCTGAAACCAAATCACCAATCACCTTTATAGCTTCTCTGGCAGATTTAGACCTTTGCAAGGCAAGTCTCATCAAACTACCGTAATCAATTCTTCCATTTGTATCTCTTAGCTCTTCCCGACCAGTAAATGTAGTCTCACCGATTGCAACCTGATACTCGTTCATATTTCCGATTACCTGATAAGTTACGGGTGCTTGTTTTATTTTTCCTAATAATTTATGAGTATCCCAATCATATACTTCTATCGAATCCTTTTCACCGTAAGTGCCTCTTTGTAAGAAAACAAGGGGTTCCATAAATCCACCAGCGTCGGCGTTATAGGTTATCATTGTGGAGCCATCCACAGATGCACCCTTTGTAACCAGCAGATTGGTACAAGAATCACTCTTATAAAATATTGCAAATATTGCTATCAATGTTATTGTTGTTACTCTTAACTTCATTTATACCTCTTAATTGACAAAACTTTCACATAATTTAACAAAAACTAAACTGCAATATAATTTATTTGGAACAAATAATCGCGAACTTTTTGAATATTTGTTGAAACAAATAAACCCAATTTTCGTATTTGTATTTAGTTTACAAACAAATTCGGTTTTTTTCAATTGTGAATAAAATTAATTATCTATACTTAATTAGTATATTGTTATTTTCATTTAATTTAGTCTATGGGTCTAATGTTTCAACTCTTTTGAATGAAAATTCAGGAGGTCTTTCTGGAATTGTTAGAGACGCTTCCACCAAAGAGACATTAATTGGTTCCAATGTCGTGCTCGAAGGTACTAAAATTGGTGCCAGAACTAATGTAAACGGATTTTACACGATTACAAATATAGCTCCAGGTGAATATAATATTAGAGTGACATTTTTGGGCTACGAGCAATATCAAATGAAAATATCTGTCAAAGCAGGTGAATCATTGAGAAGGGATATTGAATTACAACCCGGCTCTGTTCTTAAAGAAGATATTTATGTAGATGCAGAACGTGATAATGAGAAAAGACAAATAAGTATCAGCAAGGTAAATATACCTATTGAAACTATTAAAAATATAAGGATAGGTGGGGAGAGTGATGTTTTCCGTACTTTGCAATTTTTGCCCGGAGTGCTCACATCCTCCCAAATATCAAGTGGTCTTTTTGTAAGGGGTGGTTCTCCAGACCAAAATCTTGTACTATTAGACGGTGCAACCGTTTATAATCCTACACATCTTTTTGGATTTATTTCTACTTTCAATTCAGACGCCATTAAAAACGTAGATTTAATCAAAGGTGGCTTCCCATCTGAATATGGTGGAAGATTATCTGCTGTTTTGGGGATTACACAGAAAGATGGCAATCGAGACAGGGTTAAAGGGGTTGCCTCGATTGGTGCAATTTCCTCCAGACTTGGAGTCGAGGGTCCTACACCGTGGGAAGGCGGATCTTGGTTCATTTCTGGAAGAAGAACATATTTTGATTTAGTTAAGAAATTAATCCCAGAAGACCCTACTCAACCAATTCCCGATTTTGGATTTTATGATTTAAATGCTAAAATTGTACAAGATGTAACGGCTAACGACAAAGTATCTGTATCTGGTTTCATCAGTAATGATAATTTAGAGTTTTCAACTTTTGGACTCAGTTTGAATCTTGATATTGGCAATAGATTGCTTGCAGGAA
>CAYUZZ010000314.1:0-3566 GCA_964449505.1 uncultured Hyphomicrobiales bacterium
ACTGATTTCTTCTATATAGATAGCATCAGCTTTTTGTAATATGGCAACTCTTTTTGGGGTGAGTTCTCCTAATACCCTGATTCCAAGTCCTGGACCTGGGAAAGGATGACGATTTACAAACCAGTCGGGTACACCAAGTTTGATACCCACTGCACGAACTTCGTCTTTAAATAATTCACGAAAGGGTTCTAACAGTTTTAATCCCATTTTTTCAGGTAAACCACCTACATTATGATGCGATTTTATTACTGCTGATGGTCCTTTAACGGATACTGATTCGATTACGTCCGGGTATAGAGTTCCCTGTGCCAGCCATTTTGCATTATGAAATTTGTTTGCAGCAACTTCAAACATATCAATAAATGATTTTCCAATTATCTTACGTTTTTGTTCAGGATCACTAATATCTTTCAGCCTTGCTAAAAATGTTTCCGAGCCATCAAGTAATTCAATTGACATATTGAAATGTTCATCAAATAGTCTCATCAATCCTTTGCTCTCATTAAGTCGCATCAAACCTGTATCTACATGAATACAATGAAGTCTGTCGCCAATTGCTTTATGGAGTAAAACAGCTAGAACTGTCGAATCAACCCCACCACTTAAGGCACAAATAACATTATCATTGCCGACTTGGTCATTGATGGATCTAATGGAGGATTCTATGAATGAACTTGTATTCCATGATTCCTTACAGCCACAAATGTTACGGACAAAATTCTTCAAAATAGTGCTTCCTTCGGCAGTGTGGTGTACCTCAGGATGGAATTGCACTCCATAAATGTTCTTTTGTTTGTTGCGTATGGCACAAATAGGAGAATTGCCCGAATGTGCAAATGACTCGTAATTGTCGGGCAATTTGGTTAATAAATCACCATGACTCATCCATACCACAGTATCTAAGTTTACATCTTGAAATAAATCATCATTACTGTCAATCAATAAATGTGCCCTACCGTACTCTCTGTGTGCTGCCTTATCAACAGAACCATTATTCATATATGCAATCAATTGAAGTCCGTAGCAAATTCCCAATACAGGTACTCCCAATTCAGTTGGATTGAACAATGTATGGGGTGCCAGCTCTGCATATACACTTGAAGGACCTCCAGATAGAATTATTCCTTTTGGGTTAATTTGCATCAAATTATTTTGGGTAATAGTATATGGAAATATCTCTGCATATACACCTAATTCCCTTACTTTTCGTGCTATCAGTTGAGTATATTGAGAACCGAAATCGAGTATAATTATTTTTTCAGTAGAATTCATAATGAACATAGATAATTTATTAAAGTGCAAATATAACAAAATATGTCTATTCTAAGGATACTAACTGAGTAATTTGATATGAAAAGGTACATAGCCCTGTATTAGTCGGAATGGGCGGATTCGAACCGCCGGCCCCCACTACCCCAAAGTGGTGCGCTACCCGGGCTGCGCTACATTCCGAACAGATCAAGATTACAAAAAAAAGGAATTTTCCTGAGAAAAACAATTAATATTTCATTTTTCTTTCGATTTCTCTTTTGTGCTCCCTTTCCTTGTTAGATTCACGTTTGTCATATTTCTTTTTTGCCTTAACAGTAGCTATTTCAAGTTTTACAATGTGACCTGAAAAATATACTTCAAGCGGGACTACAGTCATACCTTTTTCTGCCGTAGATGTTCTAATTTTATTTATTTCATAATCATGTAGCAGTAATTTTCTTTCTCTTTTAGGTTTATGATTTTCTCTGTTGCCATGGTCATATTCGTTTATGTGCAAATTAATTATATACAGTTCGTTATTTCTTAGAGTACAATAAGCATCGACCATACTACAACGCCCACTTCTAAGGGATTTTACCTCTGTACCAAGTAAAATAATTCCAGATTCGAAGGTAGCAACAACAGTATATTCATGAAATGCCTTTCTATTGGTTGCAATGGTTTTTATCTCTCGTTCTTTATATTCAGCTAATTCGGGTTTCATAATAATTTAGTATCATCAAAATTAATAAACAGAACAGTATTCAGAATGACGAAGAAACTACAAATAACGTTAACTATTGTATTAAATATTAACTCAGTAAATAAATTTCTTGATAAGAAAATATAAGGAATACCAACGGTTACTGATGTTAAAGCAGACAAAACATATATTATTAATATAAACATAAATACTTTCAGCCAACGACCTTTTACCACAGAAAAACTATATTTAAAAGAATCCCACAGGCTAATTCCCTTGTTTGCAAGCACTAATACGGAAAAGGAAGAATAAATGAGCAAAACTATAACTGGCAAAAAGGTGAAAATAAAGATTCTTGGGAATTTTAGCGATGAATTTATCCATAAATAAAACATCGAAAAGAATAAAATCACGGTAAATAAATTAGCCACCCAATGTGCGAATATAACTTTATAAAATTCTCTAAAAGTGGCATATATACTAATAATATCTTTGTTGATACTTCTTTTGATAAAAATAATTAATGGAATATTAGAAACTGAAGTAAGAAAGAATATAATTACAATATACAATGCAATATAATCAATATTCACAAAATCGAAAGTAAATACACCTTTTATGTCAAAATCTGGCAGTAAAATTATGATGAGATTAGTAAAGAAATAAGAGATGAATGCTACTTTGAAAATTTGAGTATAATTGGAAGTGAAAAAATTCCACGAAATAATAAGAATCTCATTAAAATCATATTCGTAGGGATATTTTGGTACTTCCAAGTTCATAAAAAAATGCCCCTTTTTCTAATTTATATATTTTCAATAAGCAAATATAGTTAAATTGAAAAAGAGGCAATAAAAAAAAGTTTAAATACTACTTTTAGCAAGTGTTTGTTTTAAAGTCATCCAGCCAACCGTTCCAAATCCCATTAGGAACATTAACTGAAATGGTATAGCTGCAATTTCCAAATATCGGATTGAAATAGCTATGCCAACAATAAAGTATAAAGTTAGCAAAATCTCGAACAATAACACAAAACTGAACTTTGTTCTTCCTGATTGTTTAACTGCTACCTTCTCTTTTCCTACAATTCCCGTTTTGGGAGTTCTTGAGAACTCTGATTTTTTGCCTATTAATGCTTCAAAAACTGCTTTGGTATTATTGATTGCAAAGCCCATTGAGCCAGCTAAAAATATTGGGAAAAGAAGCAATCTACGGCGCCAGTCGAGATGGATTGCTTTCTGTGCAAATGTATAAAAAAGGAAAGTTGAAATAGATGCAAGAACGAAAATTGACATCAATGAATAGTAAGTATCCAAGCCTGTAACAGAATTCTTGATAATTACTATGGGTACGTTCAAAATAGCCACAAGTACTATAATAGGAAAAACAATGTTACTTGACAAATGAACAAAACTCTCTAATTTCAATTTTAGGGGAAGTTTTGCATTGAAAACTTTGGGTAGCATTTTGATACCAGTTTCTACCGCACCCTTAGTCCATCGAAATTGCTGTGTTTTGAGAGCTCCAATATCAGCTGGTAATTCAGCAGGAGATGTAACATCGTTCAAAAATCTGAACTTCCAACCCTTCAATTGAGCTCTGTAACTTAGGT
>CAYUZZ010000315.1:0-3559 GCA_964449505.1 uncultured Hyphomicrobiales bacterium
CGCAAGAATTATTATTGTGTAGCGTATATCTTTAGCCGCGAAAAAAGTAATTGTGGGAGAAATAGTTTCGTTTTGAATTCCAGCTTTGACTACAATATTTCCTTCTGCAGCACTTTGATATGCTGTTTTTTCACCTGGTTCTACATCATTGATGTTGATTGTATTTCCACCTGATGTTTGCACTTGGATATTTGCTTTAGTAGTTCCTTCATTAAATATCCTAAACTTGGGATTTTCTTCATCTGAACAGCTAACAATTGTAAATAAGAAAATCAAACTAATAACACTGACTAATAACTTTTTCATTTTTTCCATCCTTTTAATTTTGCCAATTAATCAAACTATTTGAATAATTATGGCGGGTTTTTAACTATTTATTAATTTTTGAATAATTACCAGAATCTATTTTGTGTTCTTCTTTCTTTTAAAAGTCAATTTGTTTTTGCGAATACGAATAGTTTGCAATTTCTAACCTCGTATGCAAAGAAAGTTTTTCCATTATATTATGGATATGAGTTTTAACAGTATATGGAGAGATATTAAGTTCTTGACCGATATCGTTATTTCTCAATCCATTGCTAATTAATTTTATAACTTCTTGCTCTCTTTTTGTAAAAATTGCAGCTTTTTTTAATTTGCTTTTATTGTCTTTTATTGAATTATTAACAATTTGCGAAAATAGTGGGTCAGTGAGTAGAGGTGGAAGTACTGCTGAACCTTCAGTAACTGTTCTTATCGCCAACAATAAATCATTAAGCGAGCCAACTTTAAGTATAAACCCGTTAGCTCCAGCTTTTACAAATTGTAGAACGTCTGCACTACCTGGCACTAGATTCATAACAATAATTTTTGATTTGGGAAGTTCTCTTTTTATTGTCTCAATAAAATGAAAATTACTCTTATTCTGTGATTCAAAATTTAAAAGAATTAGATCTGGTTTTATCGATTTAATTTTCTCCAGAAAGTTTTCTCCTGACCAGGATATGGGAATAATTTCCAAATCCTTATAGGGTTCAAGACTGGCAATTATACCTTCTCTCAAAAGAGTATTATCTTCTATAAGTAATAATCTAATTTCTTTCAACGTAAATCCATTCAAATTTTATTAATAAGAATATCCATTTGTATATGAAACAAAAAATTGTAAATCATTTTTTCAGATTGCTGATTTTGAAAACTCATATCTAATTATGCTCAGCATTTATCAACAACAATTTCTTGTTGATACTTGCTTATAACATTTTTAACATGTATTACTTCAAATATTTATTAGCACCATGGGTCTATCCTTTCACATTTGATACTATTTTAAAAGAACCAATTTTTTAGTTGAAATAAACGATTCTGTCTCCAATCGATAAAAATATACACCACTTGAAAGATTCAAATTATTTTGGTTTGAATTAAATATAACTGTATAATTTCCAGCATTTTGGGGTTTGTTTACAAGTGTTGCAACTTTAACTCCTAATATATTATAAACCTTCAGTGAAACTTTTGTCGCTTCTTTAAGGCTGTATTGAATCATCGTACTTGGATTAAAAGGATTTGGATAATTTTGCTCTAAAGAAAATTCTTTAAGCGTAACATCATCGTTCAACGAAGTAGGTATTGCAGGAACAATTACAGTATTTGCATCTAGTGTAACTGCGGTCTGTGCTAAAGCTCTACCACTTAGAGTTGCACCTGTATACATTGCAACAGCAGTTTTGGATAAAATAATTCCCTTCATTGCCGCTGTAGTTCCAATAGTAACTTGACCAGCTACTTGCCAGAAGATGTTAGTAGCCTTAGCTTCACCAGCTAAAGTAATAATTGCACCATTAGCTATTTCTAGATTCTGTGCAATCTGGAATATCCAGATATCTGTTTCACTACCCGAAATAGTAACACCAGCATCACCTACAACCACAGGTGTAGTCCAATTATATAGTCCTGGTAAAAGAGTCTTTCCAGTAAGGTCTCCTGTGTAAAGTTCTGTAAAATCTGGTAATAATCGTCCTGCTGCATTACTATAAGCATTTTCCATATCGCGAATAGCTGTTGTAAGATTTATTGGAGTTGGATCTGCATAATCAGCGGCAAATATTTTTCCAGTAACAAAAGATGAAAGTGAATATGTATTAGTCACATCTAAAATTAGACTAAATCCAGTAATGTATGATGCAGCTGCAGGACTAATACCAAGATCGCCTGTAATTTGAGTGCTTCCAGTGCATGAAATTCCAGTTTTCGCTAAAATAACGTAATCACTAGCAGTTCCAAGATCTACTGTTTCGGGTGATGATTGTGAAAATGCAAAACTTGGTAATATAAAGGTGAGAATTAGCATTATTCCCCAAAAGTGATTAAATCTGTTGATTATTTTTTTAATATGTATTGTATCAGTTTTCATGTGTTCTCCATGTATTTATGAATTAGTAAATTATTTTTTTTGCTTAATTAAGCGAGTTATTATTTTTTATTTAGTGTCTGAAATTTGTATTTCCATAATTATAAAGTTGGTCTTACAACAGTATTTCCTTTTAAATTTATAGCAGCTATTCGAGCAAGCAATCTACCTTCAATATTTGCACCAGTATTAAGTGAAATTGATTGATCTGCCATAATAGTTCCTCTGAATATTGAGCTAGTTCCAAGAGTTGCTGAAGTACCAACTTGCCAAAATATGTTGGAAGCTTTTGCACCACCGCTTAAAACAATTTGAGTTCCAGCTGATGTATTAAGTGTAGTTGCTATCTGAATTATGAAAACAGCATTTGTATTTCCATTTGCATCAAAAGTAAGTTTACCAGATGATATTTCAAGTGATCCGCTCGATTTATAAAGACCAGGAGTTAAGGTTAATCCACCCATATTTCCTGATAGAAGCACAATGTCAGTAGCCGTACGTCCTGCAGCATCATTATAGGCTGTTGTTAAATCACCTTTTGCTGCAGATAACATTGCTGAAGTACCCACTGGAGAAACATCATCAGCCGCATATATGTTTCCTGTAACTTCGGTTAATCCAAAACCTGTTATAAACGATCTTGCTGCTGGACTTATTCCAATATTGCCAGTAATTACAGATGTTGGAACGTTTGAAATATGAGAGCCAGCAAGAATTACGAAACTTGAAGTTGAACCAAGATTAACTGAAGTTTGCACTGTAGTTTGAATTGGCACAACTTTCTCTGCCGGATCAACTAATGTGTCTGTTTCTGAGCAACTTGTTAATAAGACTGCAAGTAGTAAGAACGTAACAAATGCAGTCATTTGGAAAACATTGTAAAAATATGTGGATATGTCTAAAATATTATTTCTACTACTTTTATTATAATACATTAAATCTCCGTTAAGTTTTGTAGGAAATTATTAAATCTTGAATTTCCTTATTAATTGAATCTTTTGTTAAATTATTCTTAGATACTAGATATAAGTTAAATGTATATCCCCCGATTGTAAATCGGGCAAAAGGATGAAAAGTGGACTACATCTTTAGGATGAGTTTATTTGTTAGAAATAATTAAATTTCCTATTGCTTTGTTCCTATTACATTATCCAGGTTCAATGTTTT
>CAYUZZ010000316.1:0-3548 GCA_964449505.1 uncultured Hyphomicrobiales bacterium
ACCAACCATTTCTGTATAACTCGATAGCTTTTTCCAAGCGGGTAATTTGTAGTTCTTTCAGGTTTCCATTCTTATCTTGTGAAGCAAAAAATACTATAATGGCATCTGATTGATCACATTTAGAGTTTTTTACATATCTCTCGGCAAAATCATAATAAAATAAAGATATAGTAAAATCAGAGATGGTAAAAAATAACACTAAGATTATTGATAATTTTGTTATATTTATTTTTTTACATATCATAGATTAAAATGGAAATTATTGAAATAGTTGGTTACTTGGCGGCAATATTTACTACGATATCATTTATTCCGCAAGTTTTAAAAGTAATAAAAGATAAGCAGACTCGCAACATTTCACTTCAAATGTATTTGATTTTTTCCACGGGAGTCTTCTTTTGGTTTATTTATGGATTATTAATTAATTCACTCCCAATAATAATTGCCAACTTTTTTACACTTTCTTTTGCCCTTATTATCTTAATCTATAAATTGAAATATAAGTAAGATATTGCATTAATTCTTATCATAAGTATGATATGTTATTTCAAGGCTTTTGTTATATTTTTTGTTGAAATTTTCAGTTCATCATTGTACTAAGAAAGTAATTAAAAGTAAGGAAAAAAAGAACTGCCCATTTTTATGAGCAGTTCTATAGTGAATACTTTTTTTAGAGATTATTAGCGACGAATTGGCATTCTTGCAATCCATTCTTCGAAAATTACTAATTGCTCGTCAGTCAATTGTGACTTGATTTTTGCAATTAACTCATCATTACAATCTTTCATACCTGCCTGAACTAATTCATTGATAGGATTGTCTTTCAAAGCAGCTTTTGTAGATGCATTCAATGCACGCAGTTCAAGACCAGCTTCTTCGCGAGTCAATTCGCCTGCTTTATATGCTGCCATAATAGCTTTTTGTTCAGTGCGAGCAGCTTGGATAATTTCCATTTGAGAATCGCGTAACATGGTCAACCAAGCAGACACGCAGTCTTTGTGGGCAGCGAAATAAACTTTCATTGAATCCCTTTGCTCCGTAGAAAGATTCAATTTTCTGAAAATAAATTCAAAACCGGTATTTGGGCGTTTATCATCTTTTCTCATGTCATCTTTGCCACGTCTATCCATATGATCCACACCCATTGGCATAATTGGTTCCAAGTTAATATCTTCGGTTAATGACCCTTCGTGGAAATCACATTCTGTTGCATCATAAGAAACTACCGAGAAAGGTGTGAAATCGGGTGGATTGCCTGAACCATCGTCCACAGGATTGTTCATTTTGTCGCATGAAGCCAATCCAAATACACCCATAAGCAAAATCACCATCAAAGTTGATTTGATTTTTAAGTTTTTCATAGAAACTCCTTTTAAAAACATTACACAAATTAATTTATTCTATTGACAATTATAATTACGAATGGTTTAATCAATTTTTCAACTTTTCTAAAAAAAAATTAATCATTTAAATTCTATAAGGAAAATTTTCCTTATTTTCATAATAATTGTTACAAACATTTTAGTAAAATAATATGAATTTTGGTATTGGCAATATAATATTTATAGTGATTTTCTTATTAGCCTTCAGTTTTTTTATTTACAGCATACAAAATCTAATCAATTATCTGAAGCTGGCTAAGCCTGATAGTAGATTTGATAGAATATTTGAGCGGATTAATCAAACTTTAATCGTGGCTTTTGGTCAATCAAAAATACTTCGGGATAAAAAAACAGGTCCAATCCATGCAGGTATTTTTTGGGGATTTCTGATATTACTTTTTTCTGCTGGCAACTCGGTATTTACAGGATTTGGTATCCAACACATTTTTAATTATCTAGGACCAATCTATTCTCTGATTACTATACTAACAGATATTTTTTGCGTTGCAATTATCATAGCAGTTATGATGGCACTCTATATTCGCTATGTATCAAAATTAAGCAGATTGCAAGTAAAGGGCGAACAATTGGAAGCAGCCATCATTCTTGTTACGATTTTCTTCATAGTAAGTTCGCTATTAGTAGAAAACTCAACCTTAATTAGGATGAATGAAGATGCTGCTTGGTCATTAAGACCATTTTCGTATGCACTTTCAATGCTTTTTCCACTTAGTTCAGCACCATTAGTTCACAATATTGCATTTTGGATTCATATTTTGCTGATACTTGCATTTATGAATTATCTTCCATTTTCGAAGCATTTACATATACTTTCGTCAGTACCAAATGTTTTTCTTTCTAACCTTGGTCCTGTAAACAAATTATCAACAATAGATTTTGAAGATGAAAATAACGACAAATATGGTGTAAGCGATGTGGAGGATTTTAAATGGAAAACTCTTCTCGATTCTTATACATGTACTCATTGTGGCAGATGCACCAGTGTTTGTCCAGCAAATATCACTGGAAAAGTTCTCGACCCAAGAGAAATAATTGTTCAGGTAAGAGAGCGAACTTTAGAAAAAATGCCTATTATGCTTAGGGTAAAAGACAATCCATCTTATCAGCCAACCAAAGCAGAACAGGCAATTCTCGACAAGCAATTCTTAGGTGATTATCAATCTATTGAAGCATTGTGGCAATGTACTACCTGCGGTGCTTGTATGCAAGAGTGCCCTGTAAACATTGAGCACGTTCCAGCAATAATAGAAATGAGACGTTCGTTGGTAATGATGGACGCAAATTTTCCAGAATTACTCCAAAATGCATTCGGCAATATGGAAACCAATTCAACACCTTGGGCATTTTCTCCCGCCGAACGTGCAGATTGGGCTGAAGGTCTTGATATTAATACTGCTGCAGAACTTGGCGAGTTTGATATTTTATTTTGGGTGGGATGCGCAGGCAGTTTCGACGATAGAGACAAAAAAGTTTCTGTTGCTTTTTCTAAATTGATGCAAAGTGCAGGAATTAATTTTGCTATTTTGGGGACAGAAGAACAGTGCAATGGTGACGTAGCACGTCGGGGTGGAAATGAATATCTTGCAGATATGATGATCAAGGCAAATATCGAAACGTTGAATCAGTACAAATTCAAAAAGATAGTTGCCACTTGCCCGCATTGCTTTAATACTTTTAAAAATGATTACCCAATGTTTGGTGCTAATTATGAAGTTATTCACCATACACAGTATATTCTCGAGCTGATTAAAGAAGGCAAATTAACTTTTAAAGATAACAAAGAGTATTTAGATGGTCTTGCATATCATGATTCTTGTTATGTAGGACGTTATAATAACATTTATGACGAGCCCCGTAACACATTACTACAAGTACCCGGGCTTAACATTAAAGAAGTGCAAAGGAGCAAAGACAAGGGTTTGTGCTGTGGTGCTGGAGGGGCACAGATGTTTATGGAGGAAACTCAAGGAAAGCGTGTTAATTTGGAAAGAACTGAAGAATTGCTTGAAACTGGTGCTAAAACTATCGCCGTTAATTGCCCATTCTGTATGACTATGATTAGCGATGGGGTAAAAGCAAAAGAGTCTGATGTACAAGTGAAAGATATTTCTGAAATAATGCTCGAAAATTTAAAATAGACTATCA
>CAYUZZ010000317.1:0-3524 GCA_964449505.1 uncultured Hyphomicrobiales bacterium
GATTTACACGAAAGAACGAAAGTAAGACCACGCTTACATATATATTTTTTTAGTTATAGATTATACTGCTACTAAATCCTCCTCACTTTTGAAATAATTTATGGGTAGCAAACTACTAAGGTTTATTACTTCTGTTGCATCCATAATTTCGATGCCAACAATTTTATCATTTTTCCCAATATCAAGAACAATATTGTCATTTAATCTTTTATTGACAACTTCTTGTTCTGTTTCATCAAATCTCAGATATAGCAAATCAAACTTATCATTATATTCTATTTTCATTTTTCTACTCCCATTTACTATAAAATACATAAACTGTAATTGTAACGATAACTTTGTTATCAATTGTGTAAATTACTTCAATCTTTTTCTGCTCATAAAATTTACCATTCCAATTAGAATTGAAATTAAAGACCATTTCCTTTGCAAATCTTCCATTCTTAGCAGGTAAAATTTGCCCACTTTTCAAACAAGAAATAATTTCTGTTTTACTTGCTCCCCTTTCGGTGGCTCGTTTCAATGTATGTGGCTCAATTCTAATTTCCATAATAATCTATGTGTAAAAACATTTTTAAATCTTGTCAAGTTCAATATCAAGAAATAAATAAAATCTTTCAAAACTCAAAGCAAAAAATTAAAATTCTAGTTTATTCTTATCTTCAGTTGTCAGACACTTCAAAAGTGTGGCACATCTAAAAAATAAGAACGTCAACTAATTTTCTTTTCATTTTATTAACTCCTTTCAATAAATGATTATATGATTGCTCCATTTTAATTTTGATCACTAATTCATTAAGCATAAACTGCATTAGGATTATGAGATAAAATTGTAAATGCATATCCATAATCTGTTAAAATATCAGTTTCAAGTTCTGCTGCGTAAAGCGACATTTCCATTTGTCGGTCTTCATCCATATCTGCTAAAATATTAATCCAGATATCATCTGGGTCGTCCACAGCCGGCTCGATACTTTGAAAAACAATCTCCGGATAACGTTCTTTTACCTTTGAAAGTAACTCATCTAATAATTGTTGTTGTTTAAGATTTATTCTCATTTTAATTCCCTCAAAATAATTTCTACTAACTCTTTTGCCAACGATAATTGTGTTTTTGAAACATTTTTACTAACACCTTCACGGTAATCGGCAATATTTCTTTTTCCTTGTAATTCCTTCAGATAACCTTTGTATTGGGACGGAATTATTTTCCTCCTATTGAAATAATTATCAGAAAATAATGATTGAACTACTTTATGGTTAATATTTGGTTCGATACCAATATGATAAATCGCTGCTATTGCTGCATGAAAGCAAGCATAATATGCCCTATTAGCAGATGCATTATAGCAATTATTGTCAAATGCAATTTCTGCAATCTTAATGTTTTCTAAAGCTTTATTAATAAAAATTTCTTTCATTTATTATCTAATTAATTTCAAATTCATTTTTTTAAAGTGCCTTTACTACCGTTCTCCTAACTAAATTTGGTCGATTTACACGAAAGAACGAAAGTAAGACCACGCTTACATATATATTTTTTTAGTTTATGCTTCTATTAATTTTCAATTTCATTTTATTAACTCCTTTCAATAAATGATTATATGATTGCTCCATTTTAATTTTTTCGGAAAGTTCATCTAACATAAATTCTATATCTAATTTTAGTTTTTCAACATAATATACTTCCTTAAATTCAGCATTTTGCATCTTTTCTTCTTTATAAGCTTCTGCGTTATTCATTTTTTCCTCCGATAAAATTCTTTCGCAATACTTGCTTTTTCAATTTCATTATCAGGTGTTTTATTTTGCTTTTTAATGAAACCATGAGTAAATATAATAGTTTTTTCCGACATAAAAAAGTATAAATTTCGTGTAATAGATTGTTTAATCGGAACTCGTAACTCAAAAATGCCATCCCTCAAATATATTGATAATTTTTGATTTGGAAATTGATAAATATTCATCAATTCAACTAATTTATCCATATAAGCAATAACTTTCGCTTGGTCAGTATCAGATAGGGAATCAAGAAATTCCCTACTTCTTATCCTGCCATCTTTATCTGCAAAGTTATACTTATAATCAACTAAGACCTCGTTTTAAAAAATTCAATTTACAAAAAATTTGACTTTTGGAACTTTCTCAAATTAAAAAAATTAGATTTCACAGCTTGAAAAAGGATTTACCATTTTTTTCAAGTTCACTACCATAAAATAATCCACTTTAACAATACTACAAAATAAAATAATCATCTTCATTAATAAATTTTAACCTTTTTCACTACTCTCAATTCCACAAACATAAAAAATAATAATATAAAAAATTGAGCTTTTTAGTAATTGAGGTATTTGAGTGTGTAGATAGTGTATTTTTCTGTGTGGATTTGACATGGTGAAAAAAAACAATAGAATTTTTACCATCAAATTTTCTTCTAAATTTTTACCAATTGTTTGATAATTAATTTCACTTACCTAAAACCTCTATATTTATCTTTACAATACTTTTTTTCTTTCCAAGCATTCGATGGCTCCAAGACAGAATCTATGGTAGGTTTTGCTTGGAATCAGTGTTAGACTTTCTTTGGAATTTCCACCTTATTTGCAATTTGCTTTATAGCATTTCAACAAATAAGTGACAATATTAGACCATATTACAATGGCGATAATATGACAATTAAATACTTTTCAGGAGTTGAACCAAATTTTTTCCCAGCATTAGGAATCCCAGCATTTTTCATATTATGAAGTTTAGTGCTCCAAATACCCCTCTTTACAAAGTATTTTTATAAAGCTACTCAATCTTATACCAATTAACTCAACTTGGTATTATTATATATCATCAAGTCATAAAAAAAATCCCGATTCATTTATTAAATTCACAGAATCGGGATAAGATTGTTATGAATATCATTATTATCTTTTAAGTTTGTTGTAAAAATAGATTATAGATAAACTTACAAATACAACTCCAATTATCGAAACAACATAACTTGTATTTACAAAAAAGTCTAAATATGAAATATTTGGAGTAGCAAAATTCTTATAAATTAATATACCGTTACTCGCTAAATATCCAAAAGAATCAGCCAAATAAATGAGGAAACCAACATTGGCAACTTTCTTGAAACTCGCTATCATTCTATCAAAAAATATACTATTATATGGAACATAAGCAAAGTATAAACCCAATCCTGTTAATGTAATCCATAAAAAAGGAGAGATTAAACCAGATGAAAAGAGAAACGTAGTAACTCCCAATAAAAGGAATCCTCCAATAATAATTATATGAGTTGTAATTAATGCAGTGAAATTATTCTTGATTTTAAATAGCATACCAATAAAGAGTAAAACAGCAAGTGAAACCGGAATTTCAGTTTGAGTAAACAATCCGGGGATATTTCCAAATCCAAGCGAAATCCATATTTCTGCAGCGAAATTGTCCCTAAAATCTCTCATCAATGTCAGCAAAACGTAAGCAAAAATCAATAAAACTAATCCAATTGAAAATTCTTTGAAAAAGGC
>CAYUZZ010000318.1:0-3520 GCA_964449505.1 uncultured Hyphomicrobiales bacterium
GATTAAGAGATAAAGAAATTGAGATATTTAGCAAAGAGTATTATCCTAACTTTTATGCTTTTGGAATAGCGAATGTGGAAGATGGTAAATTCCCTATGGAAAATTTTAATTGGAATGTTGGAGTAACAGTTTCGTATTCACTTCCTTTCTTTAAAGGTTCGAACTTTCAAGAAAAGGCAGAACAATCAAAAATTAGGATTGAAGCATTGCAAGAGAATGAAAATGCAATTTTGCAACAACTTGTATCAAATATCAAAAATAATTTATTGAGGTTTGATGATGTGAAAAGCCGGTTAAGCGGTACTCAAAAAATTATAAAACTTGCAGAAGAGAGTTTAACAACTGCAAATTTAAAATACAACATCGCCAAAGGAAACAGTCTTGATGTACTGGATGCCGAAACGGTCTTGACAACGGCAAAGCTAAATTACAATCAAATTGTAATAGATTTATTAACAACAATCGCCGAACTAAATTACAACATTGGAAGCGACGAAATTCCATTCAATAAATAAGTTAATAATATTATGAATAAGAAAATATTAATTTTAGTCTTAATGCTTGGTGTATCAATCTTTGGATGCTCAAAAGAAAATAAAGATACAGGTGCTAAACCAAAACCAAAAGCACCACTTGTAAAAGTAGAAGAGCTTAAGGTTAATTCAATATCAAATTCAATAGAGCTGACCGGAACGGTTGAGGCAAAAATTATGACAACAGTTGTGGCCCCTTCTGATGGTTATATTGAAAAGCTTAATGCACAAGAAAATCAATTTGTTAGGAAAGAAAAAGTGCTGGCTGTGATAGCGTCTCAAGAACGAACATCGCTTGTATCGCAAACAAAAAATAAAGTTGAGGAATTATTATCTCAGCAAAAAAAAGCAACTCCAAACAGTGATGAATATTCTCAGTTAGGCTTGCAACTCGTACAAGCGAAGAAAGAATTGGAATATGCAGAAAAACTATTTCTTGGTTTGCCGGTTATTGCCCCATTAAGCGGAATTATTACTCAAAAATTTATTGAAGAAGGTAGTGTAGTTTCTGCAAAGCAAAATCTATTTACGATAATTGATTTTAATTCACTTATCATAAAGTCTTCTGTATCTGAAGATTTGTTTTCCAAAATAAAACTTGGTGATAAATTAAAAGTAAAATTCAATGCAATGCCTCAGAAAGATTTTACAGCAAGAGTAACTTTGAAATATCAGCAGATTGACCCTATAACAAGAAATTTTCCTATTGAACTGAAACTTCTAAACGGCACAAAAGATATTACGCCTGGCATGATGGCAAAACTTGAATTAATCACAGATAAAAAAGTTAAAGTCATTACTGTACCCAATGATGTATTTATCGTAAATCAAAAGGATGAAAAGATAGTATATGTTATTAATGATTCAATTGCATATCAAAAAATTGTTGAAACCGGCATATCCAATGACAAAGAAACTGAGATTAAATCAGGTTTGAGTGTTGGCGAGAAAATAGTTGTAATGGGACAAGAGCTTTTAAAAGATGGAATTAAAGTAATGGTTCAAAAACCTAAACAGCCTAAGGGAGATTCTAAACAGGAAGTTGGGAATAAAAAATGAACATAACATTGTCTGCAATCAAAAAACCGGTTTCGGTGATTATATTAACAATAGCAATTGTTGCGGTTGGTATTCTTGGATATACTCAACTTGCTACAAATCTACTACCTGACATAACCTACCCAATGATTAAGGTATATGTAAGTTGGCGAGGTGCCACTCCCGAAGAAATTGAAGATAATATCGCTACGATAATTGAACGAAAAGTTGCAACAGTAGATAATCTTGATTTCATGGAATCTCAATGTACTGAAGGGTTGTACTCGCTTCAAGTGAACTTTGCATTCAATGCTGACCGCGATATTGCATATCAGGATATTTTGTCCAAACTCGGTCAAGTCAGAAAAAATTTACCTAAGGATGCCGAAGAACCTTTTGTCTTTAAAGCTGACCCTTCGCAGTTACCGGTAATGGACATACTTATAACATCGGAGGAAATGGATTTAACCAAGCTCCGGACTTTTGCTGAAAATGAATTACAAGACCAATTTACTTCGATTGCAGGTACTGCGGGAACCGAAATTACAGGAGGATTAAAAAGGGAAATTCGCGTTCACATTGATCCTGTTAAACTACAAGGATATGGATTATCTGTTGATAAAGTTGCACAGCGATTGAAAGATGAAAATCTTGAATTGCTTGGAGGACGGGTAACTACAGAACGAAGAGATTATATTGTAAGAACAGTAGGAGAGTTTTCCAAAGTTAGAGAGCTTGAAAATTTAATTCTTTCTAAAGATAAAAATGAAGGAAGAGTTTTGTTAAAAGACGTTGCTGAAGTCAAAGACTCTTATTCGGTTCAGAGATTAAAAACCAAATTGAACGGTAAGGAGGGCGTAAAGCTATCAGTATTCAAACAAACCGGGGCGAATACCATTGAAGTATCTGATTTGGTTGCAAAAAAATTAAAAGAATTGGACGGTGTTATTCCCCCTTCAGTAAAATTAGATATTATTTATGATCAGGCAGAATATATCCGATCAGCTGTTTCAGGTGTAAAAGACACGGCACTGATAGCCGCAATTCTTGTTGTACTTGTTACAGCATTGTTTTTAAGTGGATGGAAGAGAGTTTTTGTTGTGGCTATAACTTTGCCGATAACTTTGCTTGGCACATTTTTCTTTATGAACCTTCTAAACTTCTCATTAAATATTTTTTCTTTAGGTGGATTGGTTGTTGCCATAACTGTTCTTCTTGATGATGCAGTAGTAGTACTCGAAAACATCACACGAATTCAGGAGGTAGAACCTGATGAACAGCTTCCGGTTCAAAAGGGAAGTACCCAAGTTGCCAAAGCAGTAACAATGGCAACATTTACATTTATCGCTCTATTTTTGCCATTTTTGCTTATATCAGGATTAACTTCTCTTCTTTTCCACGAACTGATAATAATAGTTGCAATTGCACTTGCTTTATCACGTACTGTATCTCAGACTGTCACTCCAAGTATTACTGCACTTTTGTTTCCTGAAGGCAAGCCCGCTATTGTCAAAAAAGGTTTTATTTCAAAGATTATTGATAAAATGATGCGCTTTTTGGTTTTTGTATATACTCCACTTCTTAAATTATCATTAAAATTTCGATGGATTGTTATGCTTGCTGTCATTGGTTTATTTGTGATTGGTATATTTTTCTTGCAACAAGTCGGCTCTGAATTTCTTCCAAAAGCTGATGATGGTTTGATTACAATTAAACTTAAAATGCCAACTGGTTCTTCAATGGAACAATCCAATAAAGTAATCTCAAAAGTTGAAGAATTTTTGACCGACAAGCCATATATCGAAAAGTATTCATCGTTAGCCGGCGGTAAAGTTTGGGGGCTCGTTACCTACGAAAATGCTAACGAAGGCGAAGTCAATATTCAGCTTGTAAATCCTTCGAAAAGACTACAAACAACTGATGAATATGTTGAATGGCTTACTCCGTTA
>CAYUZZ010000319.1:0-3519 GCA_964449505.1 uncultured Hyphomicrobiales bacterium
TATCCACGATAAACGAACAGAATCTGTATTTAGGGTGCTTGGCTCAATTCTGATTTCTATTACCTTACTTCTTGTATCATTGCTATCTGCTTGGTCTCTCACTATATATTGTCCCAATGCAGTGGGTGATATACGCGGATATTGAGGAAGGGCAACAATATCATGATATAAATTCAAACCTTGTTTTGGTGCTCCCATTGCAAAAATTTTCATATTCAGTCTTAAGGCATCAATATCTAAATTACGGAAATTAAGTGGTGAAGAAAGCGCACCTTCCATTGGGCGATTATTGGTATTAGAAACAGTATCAGCCCACACCACATTAGAATCAACATCAATTATAGAATAAATAACCTTTCTGGTTTGTGGAGGTAACTGGCTTGAACTAAATTGAATATTATAGGCATCTTTCAATGCTTCCCATGGTGTTGCAACGTTGGTATTAAACTGATAATTATTTGTAGTACCAACCCAACCGTTTGTACTAAGTAATTTCATGTCCGGTGGGTATATCTTTAATGGAAATGTAAACAAAGAGCCATTGGAATAACCCTTTTTATGATATACTTTTACTCCAACTTTGGAGGATAATTGCAAAGCAGCCGTATCAAGTTTTACAGTCCAAACAGCATTGTCGATATATAGTTTGCCTGGATCAGGAATTCGAGTAAAAGTATCGCAGTGCAGTACATTTAGAGTATCAAAATAACAAATATTATTGTCATTTGCATCTGTAATACTTAAAATTACTTTAGTTGTTTTACTTGGAAGTGAATCAATTACAATAGTTATAGTGCTACTTGTATCACCAAGTTTGTAGCTGTTAAATTGAACTAATTTGTTTGTAAGCGACAAATCATTAGAATCATATCCTTCGATTGTTCTATCGATTGTAATGCGGGGAACAATAGAAATCATTTGAATATCCTTTATGAAATTTAAGCCCTGTGCAGGACCGTTATCATAAAACAATTTAACTAATAATAGTGCATTAACAGGGAAATCACCCATATCGTAGGTCATACTTATCTGTGTTTTAGAGCTATTTAGTGTGCCAGGAATCGAGTCTAATACTCCACCAAATCTGTCCACAACATAAAACATAGAACTGTTGATTCCGTTTGGTAAATTAATTATGGCAAAAGTATTACTGAGAGGCTCGTCCTGATAAAAGGGTCCAAATCCCCTCGATGACAATAATTTCGGATTTTGGGATAATGACTGGCCAATTGCATAATAACGAGCTTTTTCACTATCACCAAATATGGTATTAACAGTATAATTATTATTCGCATCCTTTTGGAAGATATGTATTGTTGGGTTTAGAAATAGAGGATCGTCCCCTTCTATCAAAACTAACTTGTTGTTATCAAAATTCAACTTATTCAAATCATTTATTGTAAAAGTTAGATTGGAGCTGTCAAGTAAACGATTTTCTATTATCCAGCTCTTGCCATAAATTTTTTCGACGCCACCTGTTCCTGTGATTCCGTTGTTATCTAAAGTTTGAATCATAGCAGAGCCACCTTTGCTAAGGTCACCCACCACATCTACTATATCAATAGAAATTTTATTGGTATAAATATATAATACATTGTTTGTAGTGCCACCATCATAGACAGGTGCAGTTGTTGTGTCAAGTGTGGGATTGCCATATATTGTCAAATTAAAATTGTTCGGTGCCAAATCTGCAACAACGCCACTATTCAAATCTTTGGAATCGAACGTAAAATATGCAGATAAATCTTGATTAATACTTATCTGATTATATAAGTTGGAGATGATTTCAGCATCTGTTCTCGCTGTTTTCCAAATTCTAATTTCATCATACGTCACATTTGAAACATTAGAGAAATTGGCTGAACTTGTATCATTGCCAGACGCATTAGATGCATTGATTACCAACAAACATCTTGAAAAATCTGGATTAATACTTGTAATGTTAAGTAGTTTTTCTCTGTTTCCGTTAATCATCACATATAAATCGTTTGATGCTCTTATCATAGCGATATGATTCCAACCGTCGATAAGAAGATTTTGAGAATTGGCAGAATTTTGGCTTGATAAGTGCTTCAAGGATAAATGCAACTCATCGCCATTCTTACCCAAGCTGAGTGAGGTTAGTAAGTTATTATTTTCATCTAAAGCATTTAAATCAAAAAAATCAGATGTGTTGACAGAATTTCCCGGAATATTCACCCACATTTCTACTGTAAAATCACCACTTCCAATCAAGGATGGTGCACTTGTAATAGATCTGTAAAGATATGATTTTCCGGAATTGTTGAAATTAATCTGGTTGTGGATTTGACTAAATACTTGTGAAAATGCTAGAAGAAAAAGAAGTAAAAATAATTTTTTCATAATTGCTCCAAATTGTGTCAAAATGATTCGTTCAAAATAACAATAAAATTAATCATAACAAAATAACTTTCACTATTTGTTAAAACTATAATGAAAATTTTTATAACAATTTTCACATTGTTGGTTAACAACCACTTAAATAGTAAGGAATCTAATAACAGAAAAGATGAGCGTTCTATTAAGCGATTGATTTATGGTACCTAATAAGTAGTTAACGAATATAAAATCGTATCGTTAAATTACTTTTTAAGAAATTTTTTATAGCATAATATCAATTCTAACAAAAAAAATCGGAAACTGTATAAGTAACCGATTTGTTGTTTCTTAAAGTAATGAAAAATTCTAAAGAGCAAAATCAAAAAGACCGTTTTGGACATCAATTTCTTTACTTGAGTCACCTATTTTTTTAGCTTTAAAATTGAAAGTTGCTTTTATCCTTTTTGTAGCTCTTTCCGTAATATTTAAAGTTCCCGAGTATGCTTGATAAGAAATGGCACCATTCCGAAAACTGACAGATGCAAAATTATTATCTCTTGACAAATCAAAAATTTTGTCGTCGCTATCATAGTCCTTAAATCTAATTACGACAGATGTGATATTTGTTCCCTCTGTGTTATAGAATTGTAAAGTTGTAAATTCATTTGAAGGAGATGAATTGATAATTTGACCAGCAAGCGAAACAATAGTTGCGCTGGTATCGCCCGTCAAGACAACCGACCCCTTATTCTCAGCTGGTGTTGTATTGGTTCCACTATCAGATGAGCAGGAATAAATAGAAAATGATACTGATAAAATAACTAAAATCGCTAAATAAAATTTCATTACATAACTCCTATAAATTTTTATTATAAATTACCATTTTGAGGTCTGATTATGATTTCTTCAACCATTAGGTTCCCCTTTATTGATGCAGCTACATTCCAAAGAATTACATTTGCCAAGTCATCAGGAGATATCATATTGGCTTTGAAATTAAGTTTTGATTTCTCGTCCCAAATATCTGTATAGGTGGCACCAGGAATAAAATCGAGTAATTTTATTCCATGTTGCCTTACTTCGTTCCTCAATGAACGACTCATTGCAAGTAAAGCTGATTTGCTTGCATTATAAATCGAACAATTTGCGAAATTTTCAACTACAGCTACAGAAGAAATG
>CAYUZZ010000320.1:0-3518 GCA_964449505.1 uncultured Hyphomicrobiales bacterium
TTAATTGCTTAAATATTCTTCTGGTTTCAAATAGTATGGATTCCGCAAAATTTGTCCTTTTACAATCAAATATGGATGGACTTTTAAACACTCTAAAATTGTGGCACTATCAAACAAATTAACATTATACTGACAAATCATGTTAATAGGATAGTCCAGTACTAAATTATTAATCTTACATTCATATTCCATTAACTTTTCTGAGCCTGGAATACCTTTTAATGCCCAAGACATTTCACCACTGCCCCGCAATGCAATAAATTTTTCTTCTATAGTAGTCAGGTAAAATTGTTTTAAAGTGTTTAGCATTTCTTCTGGTACAAATTTCCCGTTTGGGCAATATATTTGCATTGCTTCTGCAATTAAAAGTGCATTGGGATTGCTGATATGGGTAAGGTCTATGCCATTTCCATTTAACCATTTAATTACCATATCGGGTTTCAATGTGTCTGCAAAGTAGGCTACTTTTTCTCCATCTGCTAATCCTCTTGATACAAATTTTGAAATTATATCTTTTCTTTCTTTTTCATCTTCAAAGATTAAACAGATATGGGTCCCTATAGGAAAGTGTTCGTTAGTGAAACCCATATTCGCATGAATAGAATGAGTACTAAGACACATAATAGCCTCCTTTTAAAAGAACCAAAATTTAAAGTCCAAACAATTACCCAAATATAGTAAATTTATTGACATAAAAAATATTTTTAGAATAAATCTTATATAATATGTTTATTATCAATAAATAAACACATTTCATTTAACAGTATGTGGCAGATAATCTTATTTCAAGTATTTAGATATTAGTTTCGATAATTTATCTATTTCGATTGGTTTTGATATATAGTCATCGCAACCTATAGAAAGAATTTTTTCTTTTTCATCACTAAATGCATAAGCAGTTTGTGCGATGATTGGAATGTCAGCTCTTAATATTTTTATTCTTTTTGTTGCTTCCATACCATCCATTACAGGCATCCTAATATCCATTAAAATTAGGGCAATATCTGGGTGTTCGTTAACCAGATCTATAGCCTGCGAGCCATTCTCAGCATGCAAAACTATAAAATTATTGTTTTCCAAAACTCTACTTAAAACCCTATAACTTGTAAAGTCATCTTCTGCTATAAGGATTTTATAATGGGTTGATGTCATCAAATTTGACTGTTTTGCTGGATTTTCATAATCAGATAGACTAACCGAAAAATAGGGAATCGAGAAATAAAATGTGCTGCCATTACCAATTTCAGAATCAATCCAAATTGTTCCTCCCATCATTTCTACAAGTCCCTTACAGATTGCTAAACCTAATCCGGCACCCTCATAGTTCCTTCCAATTGTATCTTCTGCCTGAACAAATCTGCGGAAAATTTTCTCGTGCAAATGTTTGGTTATACCTATACCTGTATCTTTTACAAAAAAAGTTATTTTATCATTTTCAATATTGTAGCCATAGTCAATACTACCACTTGGTGTGAATTTAATGGCGTTGCTAATTAAATTTGATAATACTTGGTGAATTTTGCCTTCATCTGACAAAATTATAGATTCTTGGTCGAGCAAGGTAGTGTTATAATTTATAGATAATTTATTTGTATTTGCCAATGGAGTAAAAAAACTGTACAAATCTGAAATCAAAGAATTAATTGAAAAATTACTTAAATTTACCTCAATTTGTTTAGTTTCAATTTTAGAAATATCCAAAACATTATTTACTAAGTCCAACAACCTGATACCACTCTGGTGGATAATTGATGTAAATTCGGTAATTTCTTCCTTAGTCAAATTGCTATCAGTAAGTAGTTTAGAAAATCCAAGTATGCCGTTAAGTGGTGTTCTTATTTCGTGGGACATATTTTGGAGAAAAGCAGTTTTCAATTTATCACTTTCTTCTGCTCGCTGTTTGGCAATCTCCAAATCGTAATTTGTCTGCCGCAATACTTCGTTTAGTTGCATATATTCTTCATATTGTGCTTCGAATTCCTTATTTTTAAGTCTAAGCAATTCTTCTGCTTGTTTTCTCTCGGTCGTGTCAGAAAATATTACAGCAAACTTATCTTTTTCGGGGGAAAAAGCCCATACGTCGAAATACTTGCCAATCTCAACCGCATAATTTTCGTAAGATATGGGTATTCCATATTTGGCAACTTTTCCATAAGTATCTATCCAATATTGCTCAGTATTGGGCATAACCTCCTTTACAGTGTGCCCTATTAAATTTGCAGCACGAGCACCAGTCAACTTCTCGAATGCAGGGTTTATTTCTATGTACCTGTAATCATAAGGATTTCCATTATCATCATAAATCATTTCGTGAAGTGCAAATCCTGAAGTTAAATTTTCGAAAAGTAATCGGAATTTCTCTTCACTTTTTATCAGAGACAGTTCGGCAAGCTTTCGTGCAGTTATATTTTTTGTAAATCCTAAAAACCGTGTTTCTGATAGCTTTACAGCATCAACCGACCACCATAATTTTTTTCCACTTTTGTTAATATATTGGAATTCACCCTTGGCTTTACCAGTTTCTTTTAAAGTTTTGATATGATCTAAGACAGCTTCAATAGATTCGGGTGCCGTCAAATCGGAAATTGACTTGCTTTTTATTTCAGTACTTGTATAACCCGTAAGAACTTCTCCTGCTGTATTCATTTCGACATAATTTCCCATCTCATCAACTACAAATATTCCATCGGGTGAATTATCAATATAGCTTCGGAATTTCTTTTCGCTTTCTGATAAGTCTTTTTGCATCTCTTTGTTTTTTGTAATGTCCGAAAAAATACAGTGAGTCTGGACGAAATTACCAGATTCGTCATTGGCTATCTTACCATCGTAGATTACAATCAAATGGCTTTTATCTTTACAAACCATTTCAAACTCATGATTATGAATTTCGCCATTTTCCAAGAAATTTGGAAATCGAGATTTTGCTAACTCAGCTGACTCGGGAGTCATAAATTCTGTAAATGGATGACCAAGAACCTCGTCTCTGTCATATCCAAGAGTCGTAAGCCACTGGGGATTTACGTCGATTAAACGTGCATTAATATCAAGAGACTGGTAGCTAAGTGGTGCATTTGTATATAGTAAACGGAATCGTTCTTCACTACTCTTCAATGCGTTTTCGGCTTTTATTCTTTCGCTTATATCAACTGATGTTCCAATTAATAATTTGGTACCAGTAGATTCAACTTTGAACAATGCTGTTGACAAAGAAATTGGGAATTCAGTCCCGTCTTTACGGCGATTTATCAATTCTCCTTTCCATCCACCCTTAAGAGTTTCCTCCAATATCAAGTAATCAATCTTTTGATTATCATCAGGAATTACCATTTTAATATTTTTTCCAATGACCTCATCTTTGCAGTACCCATAAACCTTTAAGAATGAATCGTTTACAAATATCAAATTATTTTTATCGTCAGTGATGGTGACACAGTCATTTATATTTCTAAGTGCAGCAGCAAGTATATCATTTTCTTGTTTATTTTCTTGAAGCTCTGTTTCGCTTTGTTTGCGGG
>CAYUZZ010000321.1:0-3504 GCA_964449505.1 uncultured Hyphomicrobiales bacterium
CTCTTCATCATACCATATTTATATTTTTTTTGCCATATAACATCCCTTTTAGGTAATTTACTCATCATGTAAAACGCAACGATAAATTTATCATTTTCGTTTTCTTTTACAATAACACAAAGCTATTTTCCGCTAAATTGCTTAGTAATGAAAAATTTGTTATACAATAATACATTTATATCCTGTCTTGATTGAACTACATAATCGGGATATTTAATGTTAATCCAGTATTTTCTAACATATCGACCATTTCAGGATGCAATATAATATGTACAAGTCTTTCATCGGTTAATCTAATTGGACTACCCAAATAATCACGATATATTTTCATATATACACCAAGTTATTATAAAATTTATTTCTCTCAACTCTCTACCTCGCCATCAACTTCAATTTTTATTTCAGTTCTAATATAGTTCTTTAAGGCAATTTCCTTACCAATACTATCTCAAAAAGTAACATCAATGTCAAAATATATTTTCATCAGGTAGAACAGTCATTCCTGTCTGATTATAAGTAAACTATTTTTTCTCATATTCCTCTTATGTCAATTCAAATTCGGTCGCCACCACTTTTACTTGTTCAACGAGCTTAATCCTTGCTAACCTCTAAAATTCAAATTTCATAAACAAGCATTTCATCTTTCGGATGGATTAATTATGAATTTGTAAAGATTTTAAAAATAACATTCTATTTATTTTGTCATATCTAATTTTAGAATTAGACGAAAAATTATGAAAATCTTAGTTATTATTCTTGCTATTATTAATTTATTTTGTTTGGAATTATCATCACAAACAATTTTTAAAGATGATTTCGAAAATGATTATAAACACTGGTGGTTGGGAAATGAATCAGATTTTAGTAGCGAATTAAAAAATGGTAAATTAGTTTTGAGTTTCAATGTTGACAAGCAATTTAAAGTAATCTGGAAAAGCATCCCCATTTATTATGAAAAAGATTTTACAATATCTGCCGAATTTAAACAATTATCAGGTATCGATAATCATGGTTTTGGCTTTATTTGGGGAACCAAAGATATTTCTAACTTGTATTATTTCATTATTTCCAGCAACGGCCAGGCATGTATTTATAAAAATAATAATAATAAGTGGGAATCAATCAAAGATTGGAAAAAATTTAGCGCAATCAATCCAATGGGTGAAGTCAATAGAGTAGAATTAGTGCAGAGAAACAAGAAATTACAATTTAGAATCAACGATCAGGTCTTTCTTGATACTACAGGGTTTAGTCCTTTTGGCTCCTATGTTGGTTTTGCCATTAACAATATAATGAAAATCGAAATTGACAATTTAGAGGTAAGCTACCTCACATCTGTTATATCAGTTATAGATAATCCCGTACAAAACATCAGCAAGCAGAATTTGGGTCCTAATATAAACTCAAAATATTCTGAAGTTACACCAATCATATCATCAGATGGGAACGAAATTTATTTTACAAGGAAAGAAGACCCAGATAATTTAGGGGATAAAAATTATGATGATATTTTATATGCAACAAGGAATAAAGATGGTTCCTGGAATAAAGCTGTCAGACTCGGCTCACCAATTAACAATGACAATAGTAATGCAGTCATTGGATTATCTTCTGATGGAAATTCGATAATTCTAATGAATCAATATAGTGATGATGGGCTTAGTATCAAGGGTGGCGGTATTTCACGGTCATTCAAAACTTCATCTGGTTGGAGTAATCCCAAAGATATCGAAATAGAAAATTATTATAATAACAACCCAAACCGATATGAAAACCAATTTATTTCTGCTGATGGCAATATACTGATTCTATCAGCTCAAAGAAATGATTCCTATGGAAGCAATGACCTCTATGTCTCTTTTTGGAAAGATGGGAAATATTCTATTCCCATGAATCTTGGTCCGGTAGTTAACTCTTTAGAAATGGATTACTCGCCATTCTTGGGTGCTGATGGAAAGACATTGTATTTTGCAAGTTCTGGTCATCCTGGATATGGAAGTGATGATGTTTTTATGTGCAAACGAATGGACGATAGCTGGACTAACTGGTCCGAGCCTAAAAACCTTGGCAATACAATTAATACTTCAAAAGGCGATGCATATTTTGTACTCCCTGCTTCTGGTGAATACGCCTATATGACTTCAACTGATAATTCAGAAGGTAGTAATGACATAATTAGCATCAAGTTGAATGAAAGTTCAAAGCCCGATCCAGTAGTATTGGTATATGGTAAAGTAATGGATTCCAAAACTAAACAAGCAATCGGTACATCAATCAAAGTAAACAAATTAAAAGATAATAGTGAATTGGCAATAGCAAATTCAAATCCTACTACTGGTGATTATAAGATAATTTTGCCTTATGGTGAAAATTATTCATTCATGGCTGCTAAAGACGCTTATTATTCTATTAGTGAAAATTTGGATTTGAATGATTATTCATCTTATAAAGAAATTGAAAAAAATCTATTTTTAACCAAAATAGAAGCTGGTTCAATATTCAGATTAAACAATGTATTCTTCGACTTTGATAAATTTGAATTAAAAGCTGAATCATTCCCTGAACTCAACAGATTGATTCAATATCTTAATGAAAACCCCAATGTTCAAATCGAAATTGCTGGACATACCGATAATCAAGGTGGCAATGAGTATAATAGTAACTTATCTAAAAATAGAGCTAAAGCTGTCCTTGAATATCTCACAGCAAATGGCATCAATTCAAATAGATTAAAATCTTTTGGTTATGGTGCAACTAAGCCAATTTCATCGAATGACAGTGAAGAAGGCAGACAAAACAACAGAAGAGTAGAAGTAAAAGTTCTCAGTAAATAATTTGACCAAAATTACATTATACATAACTTCTATCGTTCTGGTATTGATTGCATTAGTGACCATTTAATAATTTGATAAATATCAATTGCTTTTTTCATCTCACAACTATAAATTTTTCTGTATAATTTCCTATTTGAATGAAATATAAGCCTACGGGAAGATACGAAATATCAATTCTTTCATTGCCCTTCTCAGAAGGAGTATCCCTTAGGGACGAGTTAGTTAAAACACATTCACCGAAGGTATTGTAGATTCTGATTTCCTCCCGCTTTGTTCCCCTCAAAGAGGGGGAATTAATTTTGATAAAATCAGATGCGGGATTGGGAGAGATGGTTGGATTCATTTCCAAGCCCTCTGAACGGTGAGACACAGAGGTTGGTAGTAATAACCATTTCATCATTGATTCGAATATTTGCCAATCAGATTCGACGTCATCCAACTCATTTGCAAAATCAGTGGAATCTCTATCGGAACTCGTCTCTATTTCAAGGTGTGGGCCGATTAGCAAAACTTTACCATTTTGGAAATTAAAATTAATAATCGCATTTTTATCATTGTATTCACTCCAAACTGCAATTGTATCAAATTTAGTTTGAGTACCCACTAAATACGGTCCTCCGTAGTAAAGAACAGATAAATCACTATTTGAAGAGCCGACAATCGGATTGCT
>CAYUZZ010000322.1:0-3500 GCA_964449505.1 uncultured Hyphomicrobiales bacterium
TGTATCAGATTAGCAAATGGTTAATTATACACTGTAATATTTGATTTTTTTTTGATTAAATTTATTACCAATATGAAAAGTATTTTATTGCTCCTAATCATTTTGTTGATGACAAGTATTAGTTACTCTCAATTAAACACTAATATAATTTCTTTTTGGGATGATAGTTATAGTCAACCCGTAGATATGGTAATTGACGTGGAATCGCTAAGTGCCTCTATTGATATTGACCCCTATAAACAAATTGTTAATGGTAGTGTTTTTTTTAAATTCAAGACTCTCAGAACCAAAATTGATTCCATAATTTTCACTACTCCCGAAATGGAGATTAAAAGCATAAAAATACTAAATATTGAAATACCATTTAAGAAAAGTGGTGATTTGACAATACTCTACCCAAATATTAAGTTGGATTATCTTGCTGATTATGAACTGAAGATTGATTATACAGCCCATCCAAGCCGTGAATTATTCTTCTCAGGATGGAATGATACAACAGGCAGAAAGAAAAAACAAATTTGGGCTCATAGTCCCTCCCATTGGCTACCATTCATCAATCAAAAGCAGGATATTTTGAAAACGGAGCTTTTTGTTAGCTTTGATAAAGATTTTAAAGTATTTTCTAACGGTGACAGAATATCTGTAACAGATACCGAAAATGGCAAAAAGATATGGCACTATAAATTGGATAAACCGCATGTAGTATATTTGATTTGTCTGGTAATAGGTGACTATGATTTTAAAGAAAGCAAATCCAGTAGCGGTGTTCCGATTGAACTATGGTATTATCCCGAACAAAAGGACAGGGTTGAAACAACATACAAATATATGGAAAAGATGATTGACTTCTATGAGTCTGAAATCGGGATAGACTATCCGTGGAACTCCTACCGTCAGGCTCCTGTTGTAGATTATCTTTATGGTGGCATGGAAACCACAACTGCTACCGTATATGCCGACTATATGTTTGTGAACCAACGTGCATGGTGGATGCGGAACTATGTAAATGTAAATGCACATGAATTAAATCACCAATGGTTTGGAAATTTGGTTTCACACCTTACTAATCCATCGGTTTGGTTAACAGAGAGCTTTGCAACTTATTATGCAAAATTATTTGAACGTAGCATTTTTGGAGAAGATTATTATCAATGGGAACGAAGTAAGGAGTTGGGCAGAACTCTGAACGCTGCCAAAAAGGACAGCAGACCAATCGCTAATTCTGGTGCTGGTGCTGACCGCTGGTATCCTAAGGGGTCATTAGTTTTGGATATGATGAGAGATATTATGGGAGATATGGAATTTAGGACTGCCATTAAATATTATGTAGAGCAAAATTACCATAAAGTAACATCAACACCCGACCTGTTGCGAGCTATTCGCGAATCAACTGGCTATGCTTTCGATTGGTTTTTTGAACAATGGATTTTGCGGGGTGGTGAGCCTCAATTTCAAGTTTCATATATCTTTGGTGAAATGAATGCTATACAAAATTTGATTGTAAATATTAAACAAACACAGAAAACTGATGAATTAAACAAATACTTCAAAGTACCAATTAATATAGATGTTTATCTTAATGATAATTCTAAAATTACTTATAAGAATTGGGTTGATGGTGAGTTTACTCAATTTAAAATTGATTTACCAGCTGGGAAAAATGCCGAATTTATTGTATTTGACCCCAACCACAAAATCATTAAATCCCTTGTTTTCAAAAGGAATTTTAAAGAATTAGCTGCACAAGCAATAAAAGCAGAAAATATGATAGACCGTTATGATGCTTTGCTTGAATTAAAAAATATTGATATTAATTCCAAAAGAGAATTGTTGAAAAAAGTGTTTAGAAAAGAAACTTATCATTTAACAAAAGGAGAAGCCCTTTTTCAATTGTTAAAAGATAGTTTGTCTTATGATATTGTGAAAGAGGCTATCAATAATGGCGATGAACTTGTATCAAGGATAATTGTTGAAAATATGAAAGCTGTTCCATTATCTATGGAACAGGACTACATAAAATTACTCAATGATTCATGCTATATTAATGTGGAAAAAGCACTCGAAAATCTAACCTATTCTTTTCCTGATAATGATTATTTAAAAATTACTAAAAATGAAATAGGGTGGCGGGGAAAGAATATAAGAATCAAATGGATTGAGCTTTCTCTCACAAAAAATCTCAATCAACCTGTTTTGATAAACGAATTAATTGACTATTCATCTGAATCTTTCGAGTTCGAGACAAGAATTAATGCAATTAATGCCTTGAGAAGTCTTAACATTTTCAATATTAAAATTGCAGATAATATTATAAACGCTTATAATTATTGGAATAATAAATTAGCTCCTATAGCCTTGGAGGCTATTAAATATTATTACAAACAAAATAAATATCGCAAAGTAATTGAGGATAGACTGAAAACGAAAATCGGGCAACAATTACGAATATTGCTGAACTGACAATCAATTTATTTTTATTTGTAGATTGCTTTATAATCTGATGAAATTGCGAGAAATTGGGTTGCAGTTAAAATACGGTAATATTTCGAAGATCTGAGGAAACATGTCTAAAATTGTATATAACGCAGATCTGAGTTCACTACAATGAAACGATAAATCGTCATCTTAAACGCAGCGAAAGATCTAAAAAATAGTATAAACTTGTATTTAATTTTTTGTTTTGTGATTTGAAAGATTTAGAAAATTTTAACTGTTGAACTCGACGATAAACAAAATAATAGTATCATATTTATGATTCTAGCAAATTCTCTTGTTTAGGAGTGGTTAATAGTGGCTTGAAGATTTAAAAGTTTTTAAACTTGGGAAGTCTTGAGGAATGAAATTTATAAAAATTTTATATAACAAATAGGACCACTAATATGTTCAAAAAAATTACTTTGTTTAGCGTTTGCATGCTTTTGTATATCATGAACTCTAATATTGTACTTGCCAAAACTTTTTATGGCTGGGGCTATAATTATTATGGTCAACTTGGCGATGGAACTACAATTAACAAATTGACTCCAATAAAAATTGGGAATGATACTAACTGGTTACAAGTATCTTGCGGTAATTATCATACACTTGCAATAAAAAATGACGGGACACTTTGGGCTTGGGGGAATAACGAATTAGGTCAATTAGGTGATGGAACTACTACAAATAGAACAAGCCCAACAAAAATTGCTAATAATACTAATTGGCTCAAAGTTTCTGCAGGAGCAAGTTGTAGTTTTGCTTTAGAATTTGATATGCCAGTAGTTTCTTCTTTATCCATACATAACATTACCGACAGTTCTGCTACTTTGGGTGGTAATGTAAATGATGAAGGAGATGCTCAAGTTACTTTGCGTGGAGTTTGCTGGAATACAAGTGGTGAGCCAACAATTTTTGATAGCATTAGAACTAATGGTAGTGGTTTGGGTGAATTTTCTATTGATAATGATACTTTTAGCCCTTATACAACTTATTATGTTCGTGCCTTTGCTACTAATTCCAAA
>CAYUZZ010000323.1:0-3494 GCA_964449505.1 uncultured Hyphomicrobiales bacterium
TGATAATTTCAAAAAATTATTCAAAGCTGCTGCAGGTGCTGTTGAAGGCTCCGGTTGGGGCATAATGCATTACGAACCTGTCAGTGATAAATTAGTTGTGATGCAGGCTGAAAAACAAGGCAATCTATCACAATGGATGACTATTCCTGTACTACCAATTGATGTATGGGAGCATGCATATTACCTAAAATACCAAAATAAACGTGCTGATTATATCGAAGCATTTTTTAATGTTATTAATTGGGAAAATGTCTCTGCACAATTTGACAAAATATTATCAATGTACAAATAAAAGAGATTATTCATGAAAAGTGCCATCGTTTTCAGATAATCTGAGATGGCACTTTTACCTATATAAGCTTTATATTAGTAACCTAATTGTTAATTCGTGAGAACAATTTTACCAATATAATTGCCACTTTCCATTAATTTATGTGCATTCGCAGCTTCCTTCAAGTGGAAGATAGAATGAATTTGTGGTTTTATTTTACCCTCGGCAGCATAATTAATTAAACTATAAAACTCATGTTTATTACCCAAATATATTCCTTGAATTGTTAGGTGACGGAAATATGCTTGTTGTATGTTCAAATTTACATTAAGTCCTGTAAGCATACCACATAAAATGAGTTTTCCTGCTCTTCTCATCATAGCAAAACTCTTATCAAAAACAGCAGGTCCAACATAATCTATTAGCATATCCACGCCTTTTGGGTTGATTTTCCTAACCTCATCTACTACATTACTTTTGTGATGATTGAATACATAATCGGCTCCAAAAGCTAAAATAGCTTCTTTTTTCTCGTCCTTACCCACTGTTGCAATTACGACTGCTCCTTGCATTTTGGCGAGTTGAATTGCGATACTACCAAGTCCTGATGCGCCCCCCCATACAAAAAATGTATCGCCTTCTTTTAGTCCACCTGTTCCAAAAATTGCATGGTAAGCGGTTAAACCTGCAATTGGAAGTGAGGCAGCTTCTTCGTAGCTAAGATTATTAGGAATCAACATCAAATTCTCAGCCGGAACGGCTATATATTCTGCATAACTGCCATCACGTTGCATTCCAAAAAACTGCCAACCCTCATTTAAATATTCATTTTCCAAGTAATGAATATCCCTTTCCTTTGGTAGATATACTGGGTAAACTACTACTCGGTCGTCAATCTTAAAATTTGACACTTCGTTACCTAACTGAACAACATCGCCAGCAATATCTCCACCCAAAATATGTGGAAAATTCATCACTAAACCAGGGTAACCTTTCCTCAAAGTCAAATCGACTCTATTTAGACTGGTTGCCTTAATTCTTATCAATACTTCATTATCAAGAATTTGCGGTTCAGGAAAATGCTCCACGTATTCAAGGACTTCTGTGCCACCATTTTTATTTATAATTGTTGCTTTCACTAATCAATTCCTAATCTGGTAAAAATATAATCAACACTTTCAAAAACTTTTTCAAAACTAAATAAATTATCAATCTCAATTTCTGTAAAGTTATTTCTAATTTCCTGTTCTGCCATCAGTGATTCTTTAAAGGGTGTCTTCTCGTCCCAAGTTTTCATGGCACATCTTTGCACTATTAAATATGCATCTTGTCTTTTGAAACCTTTCCTTGCCAATTCTAAGAGGACTTTCTGTGAATGTATTAATCCATTTGTCAGGTTTAAATTATCAAGCATTCTTTCAGGATAAACAATCAGATTATCTATTAATTTAATTGCCCTGTTAAGTGCATAGTCCAAAGAAATTGTTGAGTCGGGGAAAATAACTCTTTCTACACTGGAGTGTGAAATATCTCTTTCATGCCATAAAGCATTATTCTCTAAAGCAGGAACCATATTTCCGCGTAACAATCGTGCCTGCCCAGTTATATTTTCCGATGAAATAGGATTACGCTTGTGAGGCATAGCAGAGCTACCTTTTTGCCCTTTAGAGAAAAACTCCTCTGCCTCTCTAACTTCAGTTCTTTGCAAATGACGTATCTCAATTCCAATTTTTTCGAGCATTGAACCAATTATTGCGAGTACAGAAATAAAATAGGCATGTGAATCTCTCTGTATTACTTGTGTGGACACATTAGCAGGTTTCAACCCTAATTTCTCGCAAACGTACTCTTCTACTTTCGGCGATAAATGCTCGTAGGTACCAACCGCTCCACTTATCATTCCTGTTCTGCAATCTTCGAGTGCTGCATTCAAACGGTTGATATTTCTATTGCATTCGTCATACCAAAGAGCAAACTTCAAACCAAAAGTCATTGCCTCTGCATGAATTCCGTGGCTTCTACCAACACAAACTGTATATTTATGTTCATTAGCTTTTATTCTAAGTGCAATTTTTAATCTTTCCAAATCATTCAATAATATCTTACCTGCTTGCTTAATTTGCACTGCCAGACAAGTGTCTAATACGTCACTCGAAGTCATTCCCAAATGAATATATCGGGAATTATTCCCAACATATTCCTCAATGTTGCTAAGGAATGCTATTACATCATGCTTAGTTACTTGTTCAATTTCATTTATCTTATCTACATCACGCTGAGCAGTTGCTCTTAGGTGTTTTGCTGCACTTTCTGGTACTTGTCCTAATTTTGCCATTGCTTCAACAGCAAGTATTTCGATTTCTAACCAGATATTATACTTATTCTCTTCTGTCCATATTCTACCCATTTCTGGGCGTGTATATCTTTCTATCATTTATCTACCTTCTTTTGAGTTGGTGTAAAGTCTTGATAATATTGCGGTTTGAATATTTCAGACTCTATAAATTCTTGTTTTGCAAATTTTAATTGAGCAAATTTAAGTATAAATCTCGGAGTAAGTCTATTTAGACCTGAAAGTTGATAATTATTTTCTATAAACTCACTTGCACCTGTTCCACAGACTACTTTTGAGTCAAGTTTCAAGTTATTAACTTCTTCTCTTGAATACAAAATGGGTTCTGATTTAGGTTCTCCAATTTGTGAGAACTCCTGAACAAAGAAATAATCTTTATTTGATGGAATAATTACAAAAATCGAATCAATATTTAATTTAGAGATTGTTAATGAATTAGAAAAAACACCGCTATTGGGCGATCAAGACAAGATGATTTTACTATTGATATTGACTAGAGAAAAGCCGGCTGCCACTTTTTACTTACGGCTTGATTTTGGTTCAGTTATAGAAGACGAGAAAAAGTTTTTGGACGAAAATAATTTTTTTAGTAAATGGCTCTTGAAGAGAGGCCTTATTTTTTCTTCAGAAGAAAAAATAATAAGCGGTGAGAACAAAAAACCGCTTTCAAAAATAATAACATTTAATGTCGCTCGCGATAAGGCGGCATTAGATAGGTTAGATGCAGCCGATAGGGAGGATAATAAAAAAGAAATTGGCTTGGCTTTGGGTTATCCGGCTACGGCGGTAGAGGCTTTTTTAGAACAAGATGTCAAAGATACAGACGACTTGCCTTTTAATTTAAAGTCTAGCGAAACGATGGATTATTTA
>CAYUZZ010000324.1:0-3492 GCA_964449505.1 uncultured Hyphomicrobiales bacterium
GGATAGCTTGGGAAATGATATTTACGTAACTTTCGACGTTGATTATTTTGATCCCTCAATTATGGCTGCAACAGGTACTCCTGAGCCAGACGGGTTTTTATATTCTGAAACTATTGATGTATTTAGAGAAATTAGGAAACAAGGGAAAAAAATAATTGGTCTGGACACCGTAGAACTTGCACCAACTGATTTTCATAGCCACTGCGACTTAACAACTGCGAGATTAATTTATAAAATTTTAAATTTAATATTTTATTAACCATGAACAAACTAAAAGAGAAAATTGAATTCTTGTTTGAAAATCCAAACCAAAAAGAATTCACAAATGAATTGGCTGAGAATTTCCTGAATGGATTAAATTGCGGAAATATAAGGGCTGCTGAAAAAATCGGCAACAAATGGGAAACTAATTCTTGGGTGAAAAAGGGTATTTTATTACTTTTCAGAAACGGACAATCGACAGATATGTCAATTAATAACAATTTCCAATATTTTGATAAAAATTATCTAAAATTAAAAAAAGTAAATTTAGATGATAATATCAGAATTGTCCCAGGTGGTTCCTCAATTAGAACTGGAGCGTATGTTGGCAAGAATGTAGTTTGTATGCCACCTATGTACATTAACATTGGCGCTTATATTGACGATAACAGCATGATTGATTCTCATGCTTTGGTTGGGACTTGTGCTCAAATTGGGAAAAATGTTCATATTTCGGCGGCGGCTCAAATTGGTGGTGTATTAGAGCCAGCTGGTGCACGTCCAGTTGTAATTGAAGACAACGTAATGGTAGGTGGTAATTGCGGAATTTACGAAGGAATTTTGGTTCGTAAGGGCGCAGTAATGGGTTCGGGTGTAATTCTTACTGCTTCAACAAAATTGTTTGATTTGGTGAATGAAAAAATTATTACAAGTTCAGAAAATGCACCACTTGAAATACCAGAAAATGCCGTGGTGGTGGCAGGATCAAGAGAAATAAATACCGAATTTGGTAAAAAATATGGATTGTCCATATACACACCCCTAATAATAAAATATAGAGATGAAAAAACTGACCTTAAAACAGCATTGAATTTTGATTTAAGATAAAGGATATAAAAATGGATGATGATAATAGAATTGATTTAACTAAAAATTTGAATATCAAGCAGAACTTAAAAAAATCGATAATAGTAACGAGTGGTTCTTCTTTGATAGCAGCATTTTTTTTCTTCATCGCTTGGTTGATAACTCATAGTGCATGGTTTATAAGCATGGCTATTATTTTAGCAATTTCAGGTGTTGCATTTTATGTAGTTGTAAAAAAAGTGGAGGAGAAATATTTGGTAGATATAGAAAAACATGACAAGGGCATAATTCATTGAAAAATAAACTATACCCACTTAGAAAAGATTTGCAATTGTTGCAAACCAAAGAAGATGAACAAGAAATTGTTATTATAAGTGATCCAAGTGGTTACTCCGATAGCGAAATTGCAGTTACTTTGGAATTCTTTTGGTTAATAACTCAAATAGAAGATAATACCACAGTAGAGGATCTCGCAAAAAAAGTTAATATTGAAGATAGTAATTTTCTTTTACCATTTATCGAAGAATTAAATAAACTTGATGAATTATATTTATTAGAATCTGATAAGTTTAATGATTATAGGAGTAAGACTGATAAAGAGTATATCAATAACCCAACCAGACCATCGGTACTTGCCGAACATAGTTTCCCCGAAGAAGCAGATGAGTTTAACAATTACATGAATGATTTATTTTCAACTACAAATAAAGATGATTATCGACCTGACGCAAGTTCTGTTATAATTCCACATCTTGATCTTCTTACTGGATTAGAAACTCAGCAGGCGTATAGTTCCTCATTTCACAGCATACGCAACACCGATTTTGATACCATTGTAATATTTGGTACTGCTCATTATTTGGCAAGTCATAGATTTATGCTAAGTCTTAAAAATTTTGAAACTCCACTGGGAATAATTGATACAGACCTTGATTTGATAAACAGTATCTCAGAAATTGCCCCAAATTCATTTATCGTTGACGAATTTGCCCACAAACCAGAGCATTCAGTTGAAATACAGGTAGCATTGTCATCATATTATTTTCATAATCGAAATTTTAAAATTCTGCCAATTTTGGTTTCTGGTTATTTTGACTTTATGGATAATAATATCAATCCTGATAGTGATGAAACAATTAATGATTTCATCAATGCTCTTAAACATTCCATTACAAATCTTGGTAGAAAGCCTGTTTTTATTGCAAGTGT
Source organism: uncultured Hyphomicrobiales bacterium (assembly GCA_964449505.1). Classification (GTDB taxonomy): domain Bacteria; phylum Bacteroidota; class Ignavibacteria; order Kapaibacteriales; family UBA2268; genus JBDHXE01. The sequence goes on from CAYUZZ010000324.1 coordinate 2,278, forward strand.
AGATTTTTCACATATTGGAAATAAATTTAATGATGAATTCGATGCCAAGGACAAATTGTTAGAAGTTGAAACTTCTGACCATAATCTTATTGAATATATTTTGAAAAATGAGTATAATAACTTTTATAATAAAATAAATAATGATGATGATAAATGGAAAGTTTGTGGTACAGCGCCTGTTTTTACACTTTTAAAATCTACTCTATTTACGAAAGCAATTTTAAATAAATATCATATTTGGTACGAAAAAGAAACTAAATCGGCAGTATCATGTGCTGGTATATCTTTTTATAATTAAACTGGATTAACAATGGAACTTACATATTCGAGTTACCTAAAAGTTGATAACTTATTAAATTTACAGGAATTAAAATCAAAACCTGAAGAGCATGACGAGATGTTGTTTATTATTATTCATCAAAGTTACGAACTTTGGTTCAAGCAAATTTTACATGAGATTGATTATTTGCAAAAATTATTGATTCAAAACGAAATAATAAAAGCTCAACATAATTTGAAAAGAATAAATACTATTTTAAAAGTTTTGGTCCATCAGGTTGACATATTAGAAACAATGACTCCTTTAGAGTTTTTATCATTCAGAGATTACCTTGAATCTGCAAGTGGTTTTCAATCCGCACAATTCAGAGAATTAGAATTTCTTCTTGGTTTCAAAAACAAAAATGTATTCAACCGATTCTCAGAAAACTCACCATCATTAATACGATTGCAAGCTCGATACGAGGAGAGAACTTTGTGGGATGCTTTTATTATATATCTAAATAATAACAGTTATTATATTCCACAAGAAATTATTCACAGGGATGTAACGTTACCGATTGTTCCAAATGCAGAATTGCAAAAAGCGTTGATTGATATATATATAAATGCGCCTATAATCGCCCAATTCTGCGAGCTTCTAATTGATTTTGATGAAGGTTTACAGGAATGGAGATATCGCCACGTCAAAATGGTTGAACGTACCATTGGTAATAAAACTGGTTCAGGTGGTTCGAGTGGCGCCGAATATCTCAAAGCAACCCTATTTAAACCTGCTTTTCCAGATCTATGGATAATAAGAACGGAGTTTAGTTTATCATGAAAATAACAGATTTATTAAATAATCCTAATCCATTAGCAAATTCGTATTCTGACTTTCATGTTCGAGATAAAATTCTTTTAACTGGACATTCACACCAGGCATGGCCTGATATT
>CAYUZZ010000325.1:0-3487 GCA_964449505.1 uncultured Hyphomicrobiales bacterium
TTGCGGCAAACCGTTCGACGGCGAGATAATGGCAACTTGGTCGCCTCTTGTTAGTTTTGGTAATTTTACGAAATCTTTCATTTTAGCCTTTCTTGTTCAGAGCTTCTTCCTTATGCGGCCAATCACTTTCAGGATATAGTTCTTTGAGTTTGACGGTCTTCTCGCTTCCAAGCACCACATCAATATCAAGGGCATCTTCACTGAGCATAAACATATAGTGCCGACATACACCGCAGGGCGGCAGGACGTACAAATCTTTGTCTGGATTATCGTTCCAGACGGCAACAATCTTTTTGATTTTATACTCTTTGTCAGTAATCATTTGCGAGATAGCAGTTCTTTCGGCACAAAATCCCAAGCCCGAACCAGTATCAAGGCAAACGCCCCTGAATACAGTGCCTTTGTCAGTCACCAAAGCACACCCTACCTGTCCAACTTGGCAATCACCGATTTGTTTTGATTGGGTAACTTCGGTTGCAAGGTTTATTAGATCAATGTTCGATATGTCTTTACTCATTTCAGCTCCTTGTTCATCATTACGTCCTCTTGATGACATTTGTCTTACATCAGATGTTATTATAATACCGTAGAGCACATCTGTTGTGCTAGTGAGTTTTAGGAAGATGTAATGACCGACAAGTTGAAAGATTACGACTGGTTGCACTTACATCACGAGGACTTTACAGGACAGTACGGCAAGTTTTGGGTTTCATATAGAAATGTTCCATGGTACATACAACAGGTTGCCCTTAATGAAAGTATGGCGGAAAAATTAGGATTTGGGGACGTATGCCAACTAAAAAAGGCTGTAGGACTTAAAATAAGAGAATTTGTTGCTGGTGGAGGGTTCCTTTTTGCAATGTGCACAGCAACAGATTCTTATGATATTGCTTTAGCCATCGATAACGTGGATATTTGCGAAGTAATGTTTGATGGAACACCACACGACCATAATGCTAATAGCAAGCTAAATTATAACGAAACATTTGCTTTCAAAGATTTTAGATTAATTCTCGATCCCACAGAAGTAGAATTTTCTGACATAGATGTTGGAGCTAATAATATAAATAACCCTGACGCTGATTTTTTTACTTTGTTCAACTTTTCTGCAAAATATGACCCTGTTCCAACAATGCTTACACAGTGCCATGTAAATGTTGTGAAGGGATTTATGGGGCAAACAACTGCCTTCAAAAAAAGTCTGCTCAAGGAATCTGTAACTATTTTGGGTTTGAAAGAAGGTACAGATGAAGTAAAATATATTCATGGAAATGTTGGCAGAGGGACTTATACTTGGTATGGTGGACACGACCCGGAGGATTACCTTCATAGAATTGGTGACCCGCCCACCGATTTGAACTTATTTAAAAATTCCCCAGGGTATAGACTAATTTTAAATAATGTTTTGTTTCCTGCTGCCAAAAAGAAAAAACAAAAAACTTAGACTGTATATTTATATCAAATAACTATATTTGTAATTACTTAATGATGAGATTTTTTAATATGAATGTTAAACTTTTGTTTTCAATCGTAGTACTCTTTACTTGGTCATCTTTGGATAGTATCGCTCAAAATAAAATTGAAATACGCGACACAGTTATTAATCGTGCAATTTTAAATGAAATACCAGTTTATGGACGATTAGAAAATTTAGATTCTGGGATGCTAGAGATATGCATACAATTCGATGCAAGAGTGATAGATATTAAGCAGACTAAATTAAAAAACAATTGCATTTTAAAAGATGTTTATAGCTTCGAAACAAATTTCAACAAATATTCAGATGCAGTAGTTAAAATCAAATCGGATAATTTCAATAAAAATTCAGAAGGCATCCTTTTTTATTTAATTGTTGAAGGACTTGCAGGAAGCGATACTGCAAATACTTTAAAAGTTGATTGCTTTAATCTAAATGAAAGTCCGATTGCTAATCCTACATTGATAAATGGAAAAATTTCTGTTAATAGCACACCAATTACTCAGAAATTCTCTGAAAACATAGGACTTAATAAGCCTAATCCATTCGAATACGAAACCATAGTACCATTTACAATAGATAATGACACTCAAGTTGATTTCAAAATATTTTCTTTGAATGGGAACAAAGTTTTAGGTTCATTAGAACTTGAAGACGGCTTTGAATTAGAAGTATTCAACGAGCATGGTAATTTAATTGAAGATCCTGCAAATCATATATTTAAGCAAGGTTATTATACTACTAAACTAAGGGCGCTTAACTGGAACGTGGCCACAGGAGCGTATTATTTAGTGATGAAAACAAACAGTGGATCGTATAAAATAAATATTTTGTTAGTAAAATAATCAGAAGATAGAATATTGAAAAAGATAATAATAATTTGTTTGGCATTTATTGGAATCTCACCATTTCTTTACTCGCAGAACGGCATGGATTCCTCCAAATATGAACTACAGATGAACGAACCAGTAGGACAAGAATTCTGGTTATGCTTTATGACTAATTATAAAGAAGATCCCAAAAATCCCAAAAATGCTTTGTTATTAGAATTATTCATCACTGGAGATAAGGATGCCAATGTCAAAATTGAAATTGAATCAATCCAGTTTAAAAAAGAAATTTTTGTGCCTGGTGGTACGGTTCAAAGCGTCGTAATAGACCCATTAGCACAAATACGAAGCGTAGAAGTAGTAGAGAGAGGTTTGGCTGTTCATGTTACTTCCGATAATCCCGTATCCGTTTATGGTCTTAACAGGCGTTATCAGACTACAGACACATATCTTGGCTTGCCTGTAAATGTACTTGGAAATGAATATAGGGTTATGTGCTATCATGTAGCTGAAGACTTAGCTCCAATCTTTGCAATTGTTGGAGTTGAAAATAACACTATAGTAGAAATTAGTCCAATTGCCCCAACATCTACCGGTCGAAGGCAAAATGAGCCATTTATTGTGACTCTAAACAAAGGTGATGTTTATCAAGTACGCTCTGAAACTAAAAGAGTTATTTTTAGGAAATTTGGCATTGATGAAAAACAAGCAGATATGACTGGCTCATATATCAAATCTAATAAAAAGATTGCTGTATTTAGCGGGCACGAATGTACTTATGTACCTGTCGGACCACCCAGGATTAAGGCTTGCAATCATCTTGTGGAGCAATTGCCACCAATAGCTTCGTGGGGGAAACATTATTACATTGGTAGAATGGAGGGCAGGTCTAAATATACATATAGGGTGCTGGCTCACCAAGATAAAACACAAGTCTTCGAAAATTCCAAATTAGTCGCTAATTTAAATGCAGGTCAGTACTTTGAAAAAAACACTTCCGATAATATTCAGGTGACTGCAGATAAACCAGTTTTGGTAGCACAGTTTTCACAGGGATTCGAAAATGGAGATAAAATCGGAGACCCAATGATGCTACTTATCAGTCCTACCCAACAATTTTTGAAAAAATACAGGTTTGCCACTCCCGTTAATGGTAGTTGGAATCATTATGTAAATGTTG
>CAYUZZ010000326.1:0-3486 GCA_964449505.1 uncultured Hyphomicrobiales bacterium
TCCCCGGGTTATTGAGAATATCCAGAAATCAAACCAAAATATTAAAACAAATCCAAATGAATATACCGTTAAAAGACCTGATGGCACACTTTGTCCTGTACTGATCTACGGTTCTCCTATAGTTAGTAATAATAAGGTTATTGGCAGAAGAGGAATTATAATTGATATCTCTGAAAGAAAAAGGCAAGAGCTTAAATTATTAAAGGCTAAGGAAGAATTGGAACAGATAAACAACACGCTTGAACAAAACGTCGCCAATCGGACAAAACAGCTTACAGAAGCAAACACACAACTATTGAAAGTGCAAAAAGAGAATTTGCAATCGCAATTCGAAATACTTAAAAGCCAGATTAATCCTCACTTCATGTTCAATAGTCTCAATGTGCTTTCAGGCCTGATAAATGCGGATGTTACTAAAGCGCAGTTGTTCATCGATGAGTTTTCACAAATTTATAGGTATGTTCTTGAAACAATCGAACAGCCCGTCGTCACTCTTAATAAAGAATTTGACTTTATGCGTTCCTATCTTTTCCTCCAGCAAATCAGGTACGGCGAATCACTTACATATTCTGTTGATATTCTGGCCGAACATCTTCAGCTTTTAGTGCCTCCACTTTCATTGCAAGTGTTGCTCGAAAATGCTATGAAACATAATATTGTTAATGAAGAAAAACCGCTTAAAATTGAAATCTATAGCAAAGGTGATTTTCTTTTTATTAAAAACCCTATTCAACCAAAAATTTCAGGTACATCAACAGGACTGGGCATTAAAAACCTGATTAAAAGATATGCATTAATATGCAAACTGGAACCGAAATTTAAGGTTGAGAATAATTATTATGTTGCCAAAATACCATTAATTAAAGTAGAACAAGATGAACGTACTAATAATTGAAGATGAAAGCTTTGCCGCTGACAAATTAGAGCATATGCTGAAGGAAATTGACCCTTCCATAAATGTTTTAGCAAAATTGGGATCAATTAAAGAATCAGCAAAATGGTTGTTTAATAATACTGCTGATTTAATCTTTCTCGATATTCAACTTTCCGATGGCATCAGTTTTAGTATTTTTGATCAGGTATCAATTAATACTCCAGTAATTTTCACAACCGCCTATGATGAATATGCGGTAAAAGCGTTTCAACTCAATAGCATCTCTTATTTACTTAAGCCCATTCGAACGAATGAGCTCTCTGAAAGTATTCAAAAATACCGAAGCCTCAAATCTGCATTCAGCATAGATTTCGATCTGCTTTTAGCCAATTTTCAAGGAAAAGAACCCGACTTTAAGAAAAGATTTCTTATTCAAATTGGAGAAAAAATCAAAAAAGTTGAAGTTGCGGAAATAGCTTATTTCTATGTACTATATAAAGGTGTTTACATGCGTACTTTTAATGGAAGTAATTATCCAGTCGAATTTACTCTAGATAAATTGGAGACCATTTTAAATCCACAGACATTTTTTAGAATAAACCGGAAATATATTGTGAATATCGAATCCATTGCAAATATGGTGGCTTATTCCAGGTCAAGAGTTAAATTGGAACTGAAACCAAATGCCGATGATGAACACGACACCATTGTAAGCATCGACCGTTCATCGGATTTTAAAAAATGGCTGAACGCATAATAATATCAAATTAGAACTCTTGAAAAAGATAATAAAAAGAACAAGACAAATGATACTTGCAATTATTGCCATTGCATTGGGAAGTATCTTAATTCTTTGGATTGCTCTGCTATTTTATAGCCCAGGCATATCTGAATCATTTTTGGATAAGCAAGGAAATCAATTAGCTGGAAGCATTTCAGAAAAAATATTTATTACAATCGGAGGGGTACAACAGGGTATGTTTATCAAGAGCAAAAACAAGGAAAACCCTGTTCTGCTCTATCTTCACGGGGGCTTGCCTGATTACTATCTTACCAGGAAGTACCCTACAGGGCTTGAAGATTATTTCACCGTGGTTTGGTGGGAACAGCGTGGCTTCGGACTCTCATACAATGCTAAAATAGCCACAGAGAGCAACAACCTGAATCAAATGATATCCGACACAAAAGAGATTACAAATTACCTCCGCACACGTTTCGGGCAATATAAGATTTACCTCATGGGGCGTTCGGGCGGAAGCTTCATTGGAATACATGCGGCAGCTAGGGCCCCGGAGTTGTACCACGCCTACATCGGTGTTGGCCAGATGTCGAACCAGTTGCAATCAGAAAAAATGGCGTATGAATATATGCTGAAGAAATTTAGGGATGCCGGGGATAGAAAATTGGTACGTAAACTGGAGGCTTCGCCGGTTAACGATTATATTCCGTATGAATACCTCAAACTACGCGACCAGGCAATGCATCGTCTTGGAATTGGTACAACCCGTGACATGAGTTCAGTAATAACCGGTATGTTTATCCCGTCTCTGGTTTGCCGAGAATACACCTTAAAGGAAAAATTCAATTTATGGCGGGGCAAAGCCCAATCGGGTGTCCACCCACTCTGGGATGAAATGATAACCACGGATTTGTCACAGCAAGTGAATAAAGTAAACATCCCGGTCTATTTTTTTCATGGTATATACGACTACACAGTATCTTACCCACTCGCAAAAAAGTATTTTGAGGCACTAAATGCACCCCTAAAAGGCTTTTATACATTTGAACAATCGGCGCACAGCCCAATGTTTGAAGAGCCTGACAGAGTGCGAAAAATTATGCTAACAAATATATTAACAGGAACAAATACGCTTTCTGATAAATAAGAAAAAATAATTCTAAGGCTGTTCCAAAATTAAAGGCTAAAGAGGCAGCAGGAATATGAGTTAATCCGGATAAATGCCAAGGTTGTGGTCATGTGTGGAAGCTTGCAGATATTTAATGGGTTAAAGTTTCAAAATAGAAAACAGTATTGAGTACAAAATTGATGTTTCTATTTTTTGATGTATTGGGTGAGGCCACTGCATGGCGATTCGTGTAATAATGGCAATCGAAATTCATGTGAGAACAATCAGTCCAAAAGCTATTTTTGATTACCTTCTAAAAAAAATATTCATGATTATGAGCAAGTTCTTTCCCTTTTCCAAAGTCGCAGATGTGTGCGTAAATTTAAAAATAGAAAAGTTGAACATGACTAATCGAAAAAATTTTTACAGCAGCCAGAATTAACCCTATGGGTTTACCTCCTTCCAATGTGCACGTGATGGCAATTCGCCATTTTAAGAACGACTTAAAAGAGCGTTGTTTACCTCCTTCCAATGTGCACGTGATGGTACTCGACAGTAAATAAAAAACACATGCCTTTGCCAAAGATTTCTGTGAGTCTCTGGAGAACATGAATTGGTTCGTATCCAACCAGTCTCTGGCTTTTGGTTACTCTTCTTTACATTTAAAAAAAAGAAATTCGATGCAGTTTTGCTGATATTATCAATTGAGAAATTAACCCCAAATATGCATTAGAAAAGCATTAATGCATATTCGACTAACTCGCT
>CAYUZZ010000327.1:0-3480 GCA_964449505.1 uncultured Hyphomicrobiales bacterium
TGGCGACAGCTCAGTTTATGATGCAATGGTGCGACTAGCCCAAGAATGGAATATGCGATATCCACTTGTAGATGGTCAGGGCAATTATGGTTCGGTTGATGGTGATCCACCTGCAGCCATGCGTTATACAGAAACCAGATTAGCACAAATTGCTATCCAAACACTTCGCGATATTGACAAAAATACTGTTGATTTTCAACCTAACTTTGATGAATCATTAAAAGAGCCAACTGTACTTCCCACTGTATTGCCAACTTTGTTGGTAAACGGTGCAAGTGGTATTGCAGTGGGTATGGCAACCAACATACCACCACATAATCTAACTGAAATTATTAATGGTTTGATCGCGGTAATCAACAATCCAGAAATGACAAAAGAGGAGTTGATGCAATACGTACCAGCACCTGATTTCCCTACTGGTGGTATAATCTATGGGTATGAAGGGGTTAAAGATGCCATTCTTACAGGAAGAGGAAAAATTATTCTCCGGGCTAAAATTGCAATTGAAGAAAATAAACAAAAAACTAAACAATCATTGATTGTAACAGAGCTTCCATATCAGGTAAACAAAGCCACTTTAATTGAAAAAATGGCTGATTTGGTGCGTGCCAAAGTATTAGAGGATATTTCGGGATTGAACGATGAATCCGACCGCGATGGTATGCGCATTGTAATTGATTTGAAAAGAGATGCAATTCCAGAAGTAGTTCTGAATAATTTATTCAAGCATACACAACTTCAGGTGACTTTTGGAGCGATTATGTTATCTTTGGTCAATGGAAGACCAAAAGTGCTTAATCTTCGGCAAATGATGGATTATTTTATAAAATTCAGAAATGAAGTTATTGTAAGAAGAACTCAATTCGAATTAGATGCCGCTGAAAAACGTGCACACATTTTAGAAGGCTTTATAATTGCACTTGATAATATTGAAGCTGTGATTAAAACCATTCGAGCATCCAGTGACGTTCAAACAGCATCTGCAGCTTTGCAGTCACAATTCGGATTATCAGAAATACAAGCTAAAGCAATTTTGGATATGAGATTGCAGAGATTGACCGGTCTGGAAAGAGATAAAATTCAGAAAGAATACAGAGAAGTAATTCAATTAATTGAAAAACTCAAAACCATTCTATCGAGCAAAGAATTACAATTGCAAATCATTTCCAATGAATTAATTGAAATAAGAGAAAAATATGGTGACGAAAGACGCACCGAAATTGTGAAGGATGCCAGCGAAATTACTCTCGAAGATATGATTGCAAATGAAGAAGTGATTGTAACAATTTCCCATAAGGGATTTATTAAGCGGACACCAGTCTCTTCATACAGAAGACAAGATAAGGGCGGAAGAGGCGCGAGTGGTAGCTCTACCTATGATGATGATTTTATTGAATTTATATATCAGGCATCAACACATCATTACTTCTTGTTCTTTACCGATGCAGGCAAAGCATACAAAATTAAAGTTTATGACATTCCTGAAGGAAGTCGTATTGCAAAAGGTCGCTCGCTGGCTAACCTTATAAATAAGACTGGCGACGAAAAAGTTACTGCAATGCTACCTGTAAAAGAATTTGTGGAAGATGAATTTGTAATAATGTGTACCAAATATGGTACTATCAAGAAAACTGATTTACGTGCCTTTGCTAACGTTCGTCAAAATGGTATTATTGCTGTGAATCTTCATGATAACGATAAATTAGTTTCAGTGCAAATTACCGACGGCTCATGTGATATAATAATTGGGACTCATCTTGGTTTAGCGTGCAGATTCCGCGAAACAGGTGTAAGAGCTATGGGCAGAACCGCCGCAGGAGTCAGGGGAATTTCGTTATCGGGCGAAGATTTTGTAGTATCGATGATTGTAATCAAAAGAGCCGATTCGCAAGTTTTGGTAGTTAGTGAAAAAGGATTTGGAAAAAGAACCAAATACGAAGACTTCAGACTTACAAAACGTGGTGCAAAAGGTGTGATTTCTATGAATGTAACCGAAAAGACTGGTAAAGTAGTGGGAATATTGCCAGCAATAGATGCCGATGACCTCGTCGTAATGACTGTAAACGGTATTCTTATCAGACAAAGTATCAACCATATTCGTATTATCGGAAGAAATACACAGGGTGTAAAACTTATCAGATTAGATGATGGTGATTCAATTGCAGATATTACTTGCGTTGCTCGAGATGATGAAGACGAAACCAATAATCATATAGAAGAAGAAGGCGAGAACGGACAACAGAAATTATTAGAATAATTTTCCCAGATTAGGTGATTTACAAAGTGAAAGGGCTGTTCATAGAGAGGGACAGCCCTTATTACATCAGGGGGAAGTGTTAGTGTGAATCGATTTAATTTCGCCTGCTTAAAGCTCTTAATTCCGTGTCTTGATTTAATAAACAGGTTCCCACAATTGAACTTTGTTTCCTTCTGCGTCAAGAATATGAACGAACTTACCATAATCATAAGTTTCAATTTTGTCCACAATGGTTACGCCTTCTTTTTTCAGTTCTTCAACAAGAGCTACCAAGTTTTCCACTCGGTAATTAATCATAAAGTCCTTGTCAAAGTATTTTGAATCTTGTGCAAATGGTGTCCACTGTGTTTGAGCCTTTTTAGTACTGTCTGGACTTTCATACCATTCAAAAGTTGCACCATAAGGATTTGTGTCAAGTCCAAGGTGTTTTTGATACCATTCTGTAGCTGCTTTGGGGTCTTTGCTTTTAAAGAAAACGCCCCCGATTCCTGTTACTCTTTTCATCTTCTTATTATTATTAGTTGTTGAAATAAATGATTTATATGCGAAACCAAGTAAAAAAGTTGTCGCAAGTGTCAAAGTTATTAAAATTTTATTCTTCATTATTGTCTTATTAATATGTGCATAACAATTGAAAGGTAAAATTATTTCACAGGTAAATTTGATTTTTTTATGTATTTATAAAGTCCAACTAAAAATATGCTACAAGCTACAAGCATAGCAAGTGCAAGAGTAATAAGTAAAAATGAAATTAATCCTTCTACAAGCGAATATCCCTGCATTCCCCCAGCAATAGGCATCATTTTTCCAGCTCCTGTTATAGCCGCAATCAACACAGCCACAAAGTTTGCAAATGAAGCATAGATAAACAAGCAAAATGCGGTAGTTAACCACACTTCTTTTAAAACAAGTTTGCTCCATGTAAGTCCAAGTATTACCATAAACATTCCATTCATTGTCCCTTCAAGATGTGCAGAAAGTCCCATTCGCGGATTTGTCATTAACGGAATAAATATGCCAATGAGTAGTCCAAATAAAAATAAAAGAATTCCAAGGAATAAGAGCCAGTCAGCATAATGTTTATTCATAATTTTGTCTTCCAGTCTTATATTTATTGCAAGTTAGTATATCTTTACATGATTGTTATTTGTCAACTGCCAAAGGGGCACCAACAACTTTCATGTCATGGTCTGCAAAAACCTTTGCGATTTCTTCTTTTGTTG
>CAYUZZ010000328.1:0-3462 GCA_964449505.1 uncultured Hyphomicrobiales bacterium
AAATAAAGTTATCTGATACTTTGAAAGACATTGTAAAGTTAAGCCGAACTACAGTAGAATTCTATGCCGACATTCAGCAAATAGCAGAAATTCAAATTCCTGATATCGAAATAATTGTTAGAGGTGGATCAAAACCACGCAATAGTGAATTCCTTCCACCACAGGTAACGATTGTATTACAAGGCGGAATAAATGAATTACAAAAAATCACAAAGGATAAAGTTGCTGCAACTATTGATATTAATAGATTATTGTCGGACAGCACCGGGATTTTTAAGCCCAAAATCGAATTTCCTTCTGGCGTAAAACTACTTAGAGTAGAACCGCCCTACGTATATCATTATGTTGTTGAAAAATTGAAAAACTTATCGGAAATAAAATAATTACATTAATTCCCGAAGTGAATCTGTGATTATTTGCCATGTGCTTACAATATGCTTCTCTTCAACATAAGTTTGCCCAATATTCATTCTGATGATAATCCTACCGTCAATTTTAGTTTTTGTGAGGAATGCCTTGCCACTTGAATTAATCTTATCGAGAAATTTTAAATTGAAATCATTGATTAGTTCTGTTCCGATATTTTTGTGTGGAATAGCTCTGAAACAGACCAAATTGGCTATTCGGGGAGCCATTATTTCCATACAATCATTTTCAACTATTTGTTGTTCTATCCATTCTGCCAATTTTATGTGATGTCTAATTTTCTTTTTCAAGCCTTCCACTCCGAAGCTTCTGATAACAAACCACAGCTTGAGGGCTCTGAATCTACGTCCCAGCTGAATTCCCCAATCCTTGTAATTTATTACATTTTGTGTTTTTATTTTCAAATATTCTGGCAAAATATCAAATGTTTTTGTCAACAATTCAGTATTTTGAACATAATAAGCAGAAAAATCAAAATTGGTAAACATCCACTTATGGGGATTAAATACAAATGAATCGGCTTTTTCAATTCCTTTTATCCAATGCCTGTTTTCTTCGCAAAGCAAGGCACTACCAAGATGAGCAGCGTCAACATGATGCCAAATATCATATTTAATACAAATATCACCAATTGAATCTATATTGTCAATTGCAGTAGTACCTGTTGTGCCGATAGCTGATATAACTGCCAAGGGATGATAACCATTTTTAATATCATCATTTATTTTAGTTTCCAAATCTGTCAAATTTATCGAGAAGTCATTATTTAGTTTTATTTTGATTAAATTGTCAGCACCAAAACCAGCAATTCTGACGTCCTTTTCGATAGATGAATGGGCTTCTTTGGAGCAGTAAATTCTGAATTTGTTATTATCTTTAAAGCCTTCTTTATTAATTTGGAAGTTGGAGTACTTTTCTCTGGCACTAAGTAGCGAGACCAAAGTAGATGTAGATGCAGTATCCTGAATAACTCCTCTGAAACAATCTGGTAATCCAGTCATAAACCTTAACCATTCCATTACTCGGCTCTCTAATTCTGTTCCTGCAGGTGATGTTTCCCAAGAAAAAACATTAACGCCAATCCCAGCGGTTAGGAATTCACCAAGCAATGAAGGAAAACTAGAATTGGCATTAAAGTAAGCATAGAAATTTGGGCTTTGCCAGTGAGTAATTCCTGGCATAACTATTTTATTAAAATCCTCAAGAATTGCAGTTAGTGATTCCCCCTCCAAAGGAGCATATTCAGGAAGTCTATTATATACATCACCAGGTTCGACAATTGACTTGACGGGATATTTCTCTATATTTTGATAGTAATCTGCTATCAAGTCCACAATCTGGTATGCTTCTTTTCTAAATTTTTCTATTTCACTATTATCCATTTTCTTAATTTTAACCTTTTTTTTAAAATGTGTTTTAATTTAAATAAAAATAAAGATTTTATAATTAAAAATATTAAGTTTGCATATTTAAAATATAGCTTATCACTATGAATATGCATGAAATTAAGTTGGACTATGATAAAAAAGAATGGATATCGTATTCACTTTTGTTATCGGCACCATTATTATTATCCCTATATTACTATTTTGGATATGCCCACAATTTTGTAAAATTGTTTCCTGCAATGGCAAATAGCCCCGAGCTGGACTTTTACTCTCACTTATATCAATTTGTATCATTTTTTATTCTTATATTTATTATCCCCTTACTTTTTCAAATTTTTGTAATCAAAAAGCCACTTTCGTCAATTGGTTTTGGTAAAGGTGATATAAAATTCGGTGCCAAATTACTTCTTATAATTCCGATAGCTACCCCTATCATTTATTTTGCTGTAATGGGTGATGATATAAGAACGGAATACCCTCTTGCAAAAATTCTTCACACCAGACACGATTTAATTTTAGTTTATGAATTATGCTATGTTATATTCTACTACATTGCGTGGGAGTTTTTCTTTAGGGGATTTCTTCTGTTTAATTTATCTGGTAAATTTGGTGCTTTTAACGCCATTTTGATACAGACAATCTCATCGTGCTTAATTCACTTGGGAAAGCCTGCCGGTGAAACTATTGGGGCAATTATGGTCGGTATTGCCTTTGGAATTTTGGCTGTAAGGTCAAAATCTTTTTGGTATGTATTCGCTCTACACATTACGCTCGGAGTTCTAACCGATTTATATATTATTTTCTTTCACGGAGGAGTATGAAAACCTGCCTAATTACAGGGATTAACGGATTTATTGGAAGCAATCTTGCAAAAAGATTAATTGAAGAGGGGCACAAAGTAAAGGGGTTAATTCGCAAATCATCTGATTTAAAATTCCTGAGTGGAATGGATATTGAATTACATTATGGAGATATTACCGACTTGGATTCTGTAATAGAAGCAAGCAAAGGTTGTGATAGAATTTTTCATGTTGCTGCACTTGCTTCTGATTGGGGGCATTACGATAAATTTTATAGAATTAATGTTGATGGAACGCTAAATGTGGCACAAGCAGCTGTTGCCAACAAGGTTGATAGAATGGTTTATATTTCTACTGTTGCTATGTATGGCTTTGGTAGAACCAATGTAAAAGAAGAGGACTCCAAGCCAATTACTGGTTTTGCCTACAACGATACAAAAAAAATTGCTGAAGATAAAGTATTTGAATTTGCTAAAAATAACAATCTGAATATTACTGCACTTAAGCCAGGTAATGTATATGGAATAAATGACCATACTTTCATTGAAAAGTATTTAGATGCTTTGGTTAGTGGAAAGGTTGCTTATGTAGCAGGTGGCAAAAGTAAGACATGCCCCGTTTATATTGAAAATTTATTAGATGCTGTAATGTTGGCATCTGAGAAAGATGAGGCTGTTGGTGAAACTTTCTTTGTCACTGACGGTTTGGATATAACTTGGAAAGAGTTTACTGAAAAACTTGCGGAAGAAATGGGCTTGAAAAAACCGAAACAATCTTTTCCATTTGGCTTGGCTTTCGCTATTGGTAGTATTTTAGAATTTATCTACAAGTCTATCGGCAGCAAAACT
>CAYUZZ010000329.1:0-3458 GCA_964449505.1 uncultured Hyphomicrobiales bacterium
AGAAATTCTTCTAAAGTACTTGCTTGAACTTCAATTGTTGAGGGGTTTGTAGTATGTGTGTTGTAATACTTCCATCTTGGTTCGTTTTAGTAACATTAGGTCCTATATTAATATAACCGAAATGAGAATTTGGGGAATAACTTGCCTTTCCTGTTGGCAAAGGGCAATTGACTTCAACCCAACATACTGGTGGCCATGGTTCATCGCAGACATAATCAGGTCCTGGTTGTACTTGTTCAGTTCCATAATGATATATTATATTGATCCATGATATACAAAATGAACTATAAGTCATAGCAAAAAAAACGATTAAAAATACTATCTTTTTCACTTAAAATACTCCTAAAAAATTAAAAATAATAAACACAAAACAATAAATACATAGAAAATAGCAATAAACTAGTAGCAAAGTGCTTAAGCCCTTTGTTGATAGATAGGATTAGTTTATATTATTGCTGGACCGCGAGCCCTCCTCGGAAACTCCAATTTATGTTTACTTTTGCTACAATAAAATGAGCTTGACTCGTTTTCTGAGTACCTGAGTACCTGTGTATAAATTCTATATATTTTATTATTTTTTCAAACATTTTTCATATTTTCAAAATTCAACATCCTAATCTACAAAATGTTTTTTTTATGACAAAAATATTTTTAAAAATAATTAGAAAAATGATGTTTTTTGTGTTTATTTCTTTCCCAAGGCTAGAGCCGTGGGCTGATTAGTAGTAGTTTTGTTTTCTAAAACTTTATCTTCTAAATGAACCTTTGTATCGGAGAATTCTAAGTTAAACAAAAACGCTAAAACCTTCTGAAGGTTTCGAAACCTTGGGAAGGTTAAATAAATACGGGAAAAAGGTGAAATCCAATTCTACTAAGGGTGTCAATTGGAAATTAGGTTTGTTGGAGAAAAAATATTTTTTTATTTCCTAGCAGATGGACTCCATTTCCAAAATGGAGCCCATCTTTGAAAGAAATGTTCAATATCTCATATTTACTGAAATTGTGGTGTCTTTTTCTGTTACTTGGAAGCTACATTCATCAAATTTTGGTAGTCTCATTAGTAGGCGGACATTATTCGAGATTCCCCAGCCCTCTGTTGGTAAGCCGAAGAAGTTAGTATCCATTGATATGTTGGCATTTTCATCGTGATGAACCGATAGACAATAGGTGTCGCTCGGTAGTGGTATTTTTACTATACAAGATTTATCAATTAAATTTTCTACTCTCAGCAAGAAGCAATTTTCGGTCTTTTTGGGGAAGAATTCTCTTGTTGCAAGGTTATAGATGTGTATTCTGATATTGCCATCATCCGATTTTATGTTGTTGATTTGCAGGGTAAGGATTTTGTTTCCGACATCTTTGCTTTTTGGGTTATCTGCGATAATTATTGCTTTAACTGAAATGATAAACCCTAGAAAAATTGCTACAATCCAAATCATCTTTTTCATAATTATGCCAATAAATTAATTCTTAAAAAAATGTTTTCTAAACTGTCTTTTTTTATTATTGCTTTATAATAATCGCTTTCGTTTAATTGTTTGCTCTTGATTCTATTATAATTCAAATATCTATTACTTCGCTTGGAATCGAACCAGTAAATAAGTGATATTTTCCCATTTTTGATTTCTAATCCTGTTGCACCACGCTTGCCAATTACACTTCCTGAATTAAATAGACAGGGCACAAGTAAATTATCATTGTAAATTGTGCTTTTAGATTCGCTCGTATATTTTTTGGCATCTAAATTATCTAACTCTAATTTCAATTTTTTTACAGTATTCAATATATACTTTCTATTTATGCCATTCTTTTTATTCAAGTCATTTAGAAATGATTCTATTTCAAATTTTAGGGAATCAAATTTGGAATATGACTCAAACAAAGGTCTGTGAGTATGCCCCATTAATGAAATTAGCTTATTTTGAGATGAGAAATTGTAAGCATAGGTTTCATTTTTAAATTTTGACTTATCATCATAATGAAAAGTTTTATTTTTATATCCAAATGGATTTGCTACATAACGAACCACCCAGCAGGAAAATCTGTTATAATCTTCCAGAAAGCCGGAAGTTTGATGCCCATGATAAATAAAAAGGTCATGATTGTGATATTTGAGATTTACACTTTCATATAAATCAAATTTGTGGTTTTTGGTTCGATTGTGACTTAGAATGAAATCATGGTTACCGAAAATTTTCATCAATCTTTTTTGATTCCTGAATTCTTCAAAAACCTCATAAACATTGCCCCAATAATTATAAATTTGATTAAAATTGAATTTGTATAATTCTTCGATATCTCCATTTAGAATTAAGGTATAGCCCTTTGGCAAATAGTATTCTTTTAAAATAGTAAGAAACAATTCTGAATTTTGTTTGAAATCATCTTGGTATGAGCCGTTTCCCAAATGTGTATCGCTAAAGATAACAAACTTGTCCTTGCTAGAAATATCGATCGAAGGACTTTCATTATACAATTTATTCAATTTCTCAATAATATTTCTTTTAAACATTCTCTTCTGTTAATTTTTTTATTTACAAAACTAATTCAGAATAATTATGCATAAATAAAGATTAGATTAATTTTTGTGTAGAAGCAAAAGGTGCCCCTTCTTATGATTTGTCAATTCAGAAGAATTGATAAATCGATTAAAAGTCTAATTATTGGAATAATTCAAAGAACTTGGTAAACTGTAGAGACCAAAAATTTTGTGTCCCTACAGTTTCTTGAATGCTATAATTATTTCATAATATTGATTTTTACAGATTTGCTTTCGTTCTCCAATGATACTGAAAGAAAATATATTCCATTCTTTAATTCTTCGCAGTCCAATACTATGTTTGCACTAAAAATGTTTATTGGTTCGATTGTATAATTGGGATTTATCAATTTATCCCCATTGAGGTCGTAAAAACTTATTTCTGATTTTTCAAAATCATAATTACTGTTCCAATAAATCGGAATCTTTACCTGTCTATAACTTGGAGTTGGATATGGATTACCACACCAAAGATAAACCTTTTTAGTTTCTATTTCATCAATTGAATTGGGTTCTTCTTTGAATAATCTTACCAAATTTGATTGGAAATAAGTTATTAATTCACCTACGAAATAAACTTTGGTACTTTTTAATGTCAAAAGAATTATTTGATTATCATCTGTCCAAACAGAATAAATAATATCTCTACCACCTACATCTGAGCCAGGTTTGTAATCATTCCAATGATAAAGGTATTTGGAAATATGAACTGAATCCCATATAATATCTTTGGAACTAAAATTCTTTGTCCTAAAAAATGTATTATTACTTGATAATGCATAAAAATCTCCTTGATAGTTGAATATGGCATTAGAGATTTTTGATAAAGTAAATGGAACTACCAGAGAATCAAAAGCCAGATTATCTGTGTCATAAACGTAAAATTTAGATGGTTCAGTCCATATATTTGGGAGAATTA
>CAYUZZ010000330.1:0-3431 GCA_964449505.1 uncultured Hyphomicrobiales bacterium
CATAACAATACAAACGTCCGAAGTTTCGGAAAATGAAGGAATAAATCAGGGTTTGATGTTAATTGCAAAGCAAGAATTCATGAAAAATATTGTTTGGGAACCACAAAGTATTTTTGAGAAGGAAATTATGGAAATTTCTATTTTATCAATTTATCATACATTGGTAAAATCAAAATGACAATCAATGACAACAATTTTTTAGCAAATCTCGAATCTTTTCCAACTCTTCCAACGGTTTATACAACTATTTTGGAGAAAATTCAAGACCCGAAAACTACAGTAAAAGATTTGGCAAGCATTTTGATTTTAGACCAAAGTTCTACTTTAAAATTGCTAAGCATAGTTAATTCATCAATGTTTTCTATCAGAAGTAAAGTATCATCAATCTCGCAAGCAATTTCCTTACTTGGTTTTAATGAAGTTCGCGATACTCTACTTACTCTTTCAGTTCTAACATTTTTCAAACATGTTAAGTCTAACCGTGGTTTCAATATTGTGGAACTTTGGAAACATTCCATTGCCGTAGGTGTAATATCCAAGCTAATATCTAAAAACCTGAACCTAAAATCTTCAGACCAGTTTTTTATCGCTGGAATCTTGCATGATATTGGAAAGTTATTGTTAATACAGGTTTTCGGAGATCAATATATTAATGTTTTAAACGAGGTAAGCCTAAAGAAAGTTAATCTAAATAAGTTGGAAATTGAAAAATTTGGAATTGACCATACTGATGCAGGCGTGTTGATAGCCCAAAAATGGAACATGCCAGATTCATTATTAGACTGCATACAATATCATCATCGCCTCGATTTCAAAAATCCAAATATTGAACTTATCGCATGTGTATATCTGGGAAATTTGTTGGCAAGTGGAATGCAACTTGGTAGTTCGGGTACCTTTCTAATTGAGAAACCAAATGCAAAAGTATTTGAGATTTTGAACATAAAAGAAGGCTTCATAAAAAGTCAATTCTCAGAAATAATAACAAGCTATAACGAATCACTTGCAATACTAAAATTATAATTAAGTTATGGGAAATAAAACTGCTATTTTATCAGATGATTTTATTGCAAATATCAATGAATTTGCAAGTGAGTATATACACAAAAAGGATATAAATGATATATCGTTATTATCATTAGATGTTCTCACAAAATTACCCAATTTTTATTGTTCAAGCATTTATTTAATTGAGGATGAAACCTATACCTTCAATTTTGTTGCAGGCAAACCAGCTAATTTCAATTTCGAAGCCCAATTTGAATATCTTTTGGTAAATGAGTCCATAGGAAATGCCCTAAGTGGTTGCGAAATTGTAAGCTATCCATGCAAAAGTCCGGGATATACAGATTATATTGTTCCTATTTTGGGATACGATGGAGTCCTTGCTTTAGTAATTGCCAAATTTAAAAATGAAACAGAACTCACAGAAGGGCTAATAACGAAACTAAGCTTATTTGGGAGTGTAACAGGCTCTATATTTCAGTCACTTTTCTCGTTGATTGACAAACAACATTATAAAGAAATTCAAAACCAACTGATAGCAGTCCAAACACTTGAGCTCCAAAAAAGACAGCAACATTTAAAATTAAGAATGGAACAGTTAACCTCAAATTTGAATAAAACAATACCACACGAAATCAGGACCCCAATTCTTCATATTTTGGGTCTGTCCGACTTCCTTAAATCTATGGATGAAATTTCCACACTTGAAACCGGAAACGATATTCTGGATATGATTCATGACATTAATTTTTCAGCAAAAAGACTGAATAATTTACTTGACAATTATATCCTGTACGCTAATTTAGTTACTCTATCCTACGACTTGAATGAAATAGACAAACATAATTTAATGATAACCGAAGATCTGGATTCTATCGTTTACGAACTGGCAAGTGAAAAAGCTTATGCAACCCATAGGGCAGATGACCTTTCTATGGAGCTTGAAAGCAGATTAGTAAGGGGTGACCATATTTTGCTTAGTAAGCTGTTTTTCGAAGTGATAGACAATGCTTTTAAATTTTCTGAGCCCAATACCAAAATCGAAATAAAATCCTACGTAAAAGATAATTTTTATTGCGTTTCTGTTACCGACCATGGTCTTGGTATGGACCAAGTAGAAATTGAAGCAATCAGTCCATTTGTTCAATTCAATAGATTTGAACACGAACAGCAAGGTATAGGGCTTGGTCTGGCAATAGTTATTAAAATTCTTGCACTCTACAACGGAGATATAAAGATAATCAGCGAAAAAGGGAAATACACCGTCGTGATTATATCACTTATATTGGCTGGAGAAAGCTAAACTTATTAAAAAATAAATTAAAAATACATTATTATCGTTAAATTCCGTAAAGGGTTTCTTGAAAATGGAAATAAATGAAGTATTTGAAAAATTCAAAACAATAGCTGTGTATGGAATGAGTCAGAATTCTAATAAGCCATCTCACAACGTGCCTGCTTTTATGAAGAGTCAGGGATATAATATCATTCCGATAAATCCAATAGCAGAGGAGATTTTAGGGCTTAAAGTTTACAAAAAATTAATTGATATTCCCGAAGATATTGATATATTAAATGTATTCCGTCCTTCTGATGAAGCTACCGAAGTAGTGAAAGAAGCAATTGAACGTCATAAAAGTAGAGGCGATATCAAAGTAATTTGGTTGCAAGAAGGAATTGTTAGTGAAATTGGCAAGGAACTTGCTAAACATAATGGTATTGAATTTATACAAGATTTGTGTATGTACAAAGAGTATAATTAAAATTTGTTACAAATTTCTCTTTCTTGTGTTATTAATTATTGATATATTTGTTTTTTGAATATTAACAATTTACGGGGATTTATTTGATTAATTCTGCTACTTTGTGTAAATAAATACTTTTTTTAATGAATTTATAATAGTTACAATTTAATAACAATTAAAAAAAATAGAGTGCGTAGCAGTTTAATAAAAATATTTTTTGCCGTAATTATATTCTTTGCAACATTTTCAAAGTCTGATTCAATCGTTTGGTTCCCTTCTGAAGATATCAAGAATTATAATTCAATGAGTTTTTACTATTTTTCCTTCTCGGGAATTATATTTAATAACTTTTTCTTGCCCAGCATGCTTTATCTTCCATTTCAAACACCATTAGACTCTATAATAAGTAACGATACTACCATTATTAAACATTTTCAAAAACCTCAATTTTTGGAACGTCCCAAATTGCAAAGAAATCCGTATTTTGGGAGCACTTTTTCCAAATCGTATATCAAAGACCCTAAAGATTTAAAAAATGCGAGGAAATTCGATTCCTCCGCTTCAAATGTTCTTACCGTAGAGCAATTCGACTCTACTGACATCAGCTATCCCTATTCAGTACCATTGGATATTTATACAACCCTTAGAAAAGAGCAGATTCGTAAACAAATTTGGGATTCG